>DASZZA010000944.1:0-3006 GCA_035545135.1 Lacipirellulaceae bacterium
TAGAAGTCGGTCAGCACCTGAATGTATGCGCCCAACCCGTGGCCCGGCTTGAGCCGGAGCGAGCCGGCCAGGGCCTCGCGAAAGCTCAAATCGAGAATGTGAAAGAGCGGCGCAAAAAACAGAACAAGAAGCAATAGCGCAGCTGGCCCGGCCAGCAGCAAAGGAGAATATTTAGCCGGGCGCGAACTCAACGCTAACTCCATCTGATGCGGTCGCGCGTCGGAGCTAACGCCGAGCGGATGTTATGACGCTGTGCGAGCTTTGCTTGATGCCTGCACGCGCGGGTGCCGCGCCTCGCGAAGCTCATCCAACGACAGACATTCCGCGAAGTAGAGCGACATTGTCTCCAAAGATGCGTCATGGAGGTGCTTCATTCGTCCTCGCGCCCCGACGACATCCTTGACCACCGTGACATAATAATCCCGGAGAGACGCATCGCGCACCGTCGACTCCACGCAACATTGCGTTGCAACGCCACCGACGACAATGGAGCGGATCGCGTTCGACCGCAAAAGCAAGTCGAGACGGGTGTCGACGAAGGCGCTAAATCGGTGTTTGGTCACGACCCATTCATGCGCTTCAGGCTTGACCTCGTCCACGAAGTTGGCGCCCCAGGTGTCGGGGCGGCAACATGCCGTTCCGGAAGCATTGCGGCTCGCAAAGAGGCTCACGTCGGACGCGTCCCGTTCCGAATATTCTGCCCGAACGTGAATGACCTGAAGTCCCTCCTGTCGGGCCCAGGCTAGAAGCTTAGTGGCGCCGGCGACAGCTTGGCGCATTTCCTTCAAATCTTCGCCGGCTTGGCCCATTACGCCATCGACGTGGCAGAAATCATTTTGCAAATCGATCAGAACGAGGGCGGTATGTTTGGGATCGAGACGATCCGGGAGCTCGTACAGGACCTTCCGTTGTTTGGCATCCATGGATAGCGGTTGCGCAATGTCTGCGCGTGCCCAGACCGCGGCAATCTCTTCCGCGGTGAGAACTTCGCCGAATGCCTGGCCGATCTTAGCAAGCGACGCGCGATGCCGCTCTAGTGATGCTTCGGCGACGGCATCCGAAGCGCAGACGACGTAATAATCGCGGAAGAATGCGTCGCGCAGCGTGGATTCAACACAGCCGCTTGTTACTACGCCCGCGAAAACAAGAGATCGGATGCCGTTCGAACGCAGATAAAGATCAAAGTCAGTGCCCCAGAATGCGCTAAAACGATGCTTAGTGATCACGATTTCATTAAGTGCATCGGCTCGCGGCGCGAGGTCTGCGTACCAACCGGCATCCCAAGAGCCTTCGAGGCACTGGCTATTCTTGAAGTTACGCCGATTGTATGTCTCCGCGAGAGGCCCCGACAGAACCTCGCCGTCATACGTGGCGCGTACAAAAAAGATTGTCATGTTTTTAGCGCGCGCTGCCTTGAGCAAGCGATGCGTTGCCTCGGCGACAGACGGCATCATCGACACATCGTGGCCCAGACGAGCGAACGCCCCGTCAGCGTGACAGAACTCGTTCTGCAAATCGATCAACACGAGCGCGGTGGTTGACGGGTCAAGGCGTTCGCTGAGTGGGAGCGCTCGTCCCTTTTCCTCGACAGCTTTCGCGATCGTTGTGGTCCGTAGCGGGTTCATCGCTAACCGACGACTTCGCGGTTCCAGCGGTCGAGCCACGGTCCAATGTTCGGCGATACTGCGAACCAATCGGTCAGTGTGAGGCGATCGAGCGGCGGCGTGCGTTCTGCCGCTTTGCCGGTCAACTTCGCTTTGACGTTGACAGGACCATATTGCATCTCATTGCAAAAGGCCTCTTGGGATTCGACCGAAATTGCTTGGTTGATGAGCGCCTTGCAGACCGCCTTATCCTTCGCGCCTTTCGGTATATGGTAAGAAACCATGCCAACCAGTGCGCCCTCCTTTGGCGTAACCCAGCTCACCGGTGACCCGGTGTCAGCCAAAGACCAGGCCCGGCCATTGAACCATGGGCAGACTGCCACTTCGCCGCGTTCGAGCAATTGGGTCGCTTCCGGATTCGATTTGTAAAACTTGCGTACGCTCGGCCGCAGCTTTTTAAGCGCTGCGAATCCGGGGTCAATCTTCGTTGCGGACCCACCGTTCAGTGTTGCAGCAAGAACCAGCGTCTCGTAGCCGCCGGATGCGGTAATGTCCGGAAGCGCTAGCTTGCCTTTGAATTTCGGATCCCAGAGGTCTTTCCAAGAGGTTGGCGCTTCCTTCAGCATATCGGTACGGTAGGCGATACCGAAAGAGGCGTAGTCGAAGCCGACGCCCTTGCGCCGGTAGCCCTCATACCAGATAGGAGCCACGTCCTTTAGATTTGGAATGTCAGTTGGTGAAAGCTCATCGCAAAGGTCCTCGGTGATTGCGCGAACGCTCTCAGGATAGGCGAGCCAAAGAAGGTCGATCTCCGGATTATCCTTGTTGACGACGGCGCTAGTCAGCCACTGCGAGCCGCTGCCGTATTTCAAGACCACTTCGACGCCAGTTTTTTTTGTGAATGGTTCAATCACTGCGCGGCGGTAAATCTCCTCAAACTTCCCGCCGAAAATCGTTGATACGAGACGCTTCGATTGGGCATAAGCAATCTGCGGCGCGACCAATGCAACAGTAAGGGCACCGCTCGATCGCAAGACTGATCGGCGAGTAATCGCCGGCGTCCAAAGTCGCTTGTTGCTCATAGTGATCCCCACAGCTAACGCCGCCACCACTTCGGCTGACCGAGGCATTTCATCGAAAATCCTAAGGCAACACAACGTGTTAATTATGAAACGTGAGGGGGGCTATATTCTGACTGATTATAGATGTCTCGGTCTCTAGCTGCATTTTTCTGAATTTTCAGTTCGTCGCTCACCTCGCATCACGTGCTGTAGGCCCATAGGGCAACCGCGGCGCTCTATAAGCGGCCCGCATACAGTGCCCAGACGAATTCATAGTTTGCCAGTTGCGGCATCGAGCTACCTTTGGTGACCTAGTGTCGGCGTCGTGGCGTAGGTCCGGG
>DASZZA010000945.1:0-7118 GCA_035545135.1 Lacipirellulaceae bacterium
TCGACTTCCATGTATTTCGCGTATATGGCAACCACTGGATCGCCGATTTCGCGGTGACGCCCGGGCTTTTTGCCGACGATCACAGCTTCGATTCGAGCGAAGCGTTTCGAGTCAATGGCAGGGCGGTCGGTGTGTATGCACCGACGATCGATCTGAAGTATGCGCTGGGAGTTACGTACGTCGATGGCGGTTGGTCGAAAGTCGTGCCGGTCGCCGGCGTAATCTACAAGCCCACGGATGATGTTGAATACAGCCTCGTGTTTCCAACTCCGCGCATCTCGTGGCGACTGCCCTGGTCGCCGATACCGGGAAGCGATGAACGCTGGTTCTACATCGAGATCAACTACGGCAACTCGGCTTGGGCGTTCCAGCAGTCGAACGGCACGCCTGACGTGCTTGATTATCGCGACTACCGTGTGATTCTCGGCGTCGAGCGGAGAATCGTGGGCGGCCTTTCGCACCGTGTAGAAATCGGGTACGTCTTCCACCGCGATATCAAGATCGCCAGCGTTGGCGGCGACGACATCAGCATGGACGACTCGTTCATCGCGCGGGCCGGTATTAGCTACTAAAAACCAGCAAATCGATCCGCCCTGCCCGTTGCAAATTCAACAGGCGTTGCCGAAGATGGTTGAAGCTTCGCGTGAGCTAATCTAGACAGCAGTAGCGCCCGGCTCTGCCGGTGGTCTTTCTAAGCGATGATGAGTAGCGACCACCGATCTGGCCTCCGGGAGAGCCGGGGGGTGTTAGCGTAGACTTACAGTTCCTCTGTACGCCAATATGAAAATAAACATTCATTCTGCACTTATTTGCCTTGTGTTTTTGCTTTCGCCTGTGCTCGCGTTTGGCGATCACACCGTGGAAATCTTCAATGGAAAGGACCTTACTGGCTGGACGAAGCGCGGCGGCGCCGGCACGTATGTTGTTGAGGACGGCGAAATCGTGGGCCGCAGCGCGCCCAACACGATCAATACTTTTTTGTGTACGAACAAAACGTTTGGCAATTTCGTCCTCGAGCTCGATTTTAAGATCGATCCCAAGGACTTTAACTCGGGCGTACAACTGCGCAGCCACAGCCGGCCGGAGGGAGATCACGAGCGAGTGTACGGTTACCAAATTGAAATCGATACGACGCCGAATCGGCCGTGGACAGGCGGCATTTACTTCGAGGGCGGCAGCAAAGACAAGGACGGTCATTGGATCCGTCCAGGCGGTTGGCTCTACGATCTCAAAGAAAACAACGCGGCGCAAGCGCAGCGCCACTTGGGCAAATGGAACCATTTCAAAATCGTCGCCAAAGGACGGCATATTCAAACCTGGCTCAATGGCGTTCCAGCTGCCAACTATGCCGACAAGGATGGCAAGGCGTTTACGCCCAACGGATTCATCGCGCTCCAGGTGCATGCGGTTGGGAAGTCGACCGACACCAAGGAAGTGCGGTTCAAGAATATCAAGCTCATGGTGCTCGATTAGCACTCGCGAAGGCGATTGGCGGTCGATTCGACGTGCCCGCTAATGCTAACAAAGACGAATGGCGCGGTGCGGCTCGCAGCACGTCACGGCGTTGGTCGTCGTTTTGGATTGGGCGATCGTTTGATTGGCTTCGCCGAGTTGGGAACCTTGCCTGGCTCGGGCGCCGGCACGTCTCTCGGCGGCGAAGCGGGCACGTCGCGTGGATCGGGTGTCGGCACGTCGGTAGGGATTGGGCGCACAGGTCGCGACGACGGTTCTTCTAACGGATCTCCCGACGGAAAACCGGGGACTAGCGCTCGCAAATGCCGCAGTCCGGACCAATCCGTTGAATGCGATATTAAGTCGTAAAACGAGCTATAGGGGCTCGCCCAAATGGGAAGCAACATACCAGTTAGAATATAACGTTTCATTGTTTGCCTCCTTCGTTCTAGGTTCTCGTCTGAGTGCGCGCAAGGCGAGCGCGAGGGCGCAAAAAGGGAGAACCAGACATGCCGGCGATGGACAATCGAGTCGACCGCCGCTGCAAACTTCGTCCGGGTCATGTTGATTGATTTTCAACCAACACCGACCAGATGCCGGTCATTGCCGTCTTGGCAAACGGTGGGCACGCTTTCAGTAAGGGGCAAATGGTGTGCCAGCGAACGGGCAGAAAGTCGCCGTTGCGGCGGAAACGCGCTTGAAAAACCTGAAATCGACCGATTTACTGCGCAGCCGAACTGAGTTGCCATTCGCGAATCGCGTCGGCATTCACCGGCTGAAGCGGTGTGTAACGCGGATGTTTGGCATCTTTGTACGGATCATTGCTGCGCGCGTTATAGCAACACACGAGCGCCCAACGATCGTGGTCCGAATGATTCTGATCGCTGCGATGCAGCAAGTTGGCATGAAAGAAGAGCGCGTCGCCGGGCTTCATTTCGACGTACACCAACTCCAACCGCCGGGCGGCAGCCGCGACCCGTTCGGGATCGGCGCCGGTTTGGTCGCCAGTCTTCCCGTGCGTTATCCGACCCATCGCGTGCGAACCGCGGAGCACTTGCAGGCAACCGTTTTCGCGAGTCGCCGGGTCAACGGCCACGAAGACGCTGCACAAGTTCGGGAACAGCACGCCGTTGTCGTACCAATAGCCGTAGTCCTGATGCCAGGCCCACGCGCCGCCGGTGTGGGCCTCTTTCATAATCATCTTCGAGTGGTAGTGGTACGGCTCGTCGTCCAACAATTGTTCGACGCGGCGGACGATGCGCTCGTTGCGGCTGAACATGCCATATAGGTCGTCGCCTGGGTGGTTCCACAGCGAAAGGCGCACGCTGCCGCCTTCGCCATCGTTGCGGCCGTAGGCCTGCACGCCGAGTGCGCGATCGCGTTTGGCCGTGTCGCGAAGTAGCTCGATTTCGTCGACGTCGAAGAGTTTCGGAACGAGTAGATAACCGTCGCGCTGGTAGGCGGCCAGGTCGTCGGAGGTGAAGAGATTTGGACGCATAATGTCTATTTTATCGCCGAAGGGGGTGTGCGCCGAGTAATTGCAGGAGGGGTTGGGAGTATAGACACGGTGTTTTGGCGGTAGATTCGGCGTGGCCGCCGACGCTAAGTATTGGTGCGCGGATCAGAGTTTGTTTAGCAAGTGAAGCGTGGTGATGGTCGTGAGCGCCGTGAAAAACAGGCCGCTGAATATCAGGCCGATTCGCATGAACCAGGTTGGCCGAAGCTCTTTTGGCAAAAGGAATATGTTGACGGCCAATACATGGAAGCAACTGACGCCGAGGGCGGCGTTATAAATGTTGGTGGCCCATTCGAGGAGTTGCTTGGGGTTCCAAAGCGTGAGGGCCGTCAATCCAAAGATGGCGTAGCCGCAGACAGCGCCAAAATACAGCCAGCGGATGCGGTGCGGGTCCCATTTGCGAACGAAAGGTACGGCGGTCCAGCAAAGATCGACCCAGCGGCGCAGCGCGCCGTCGAAGGTGGTCACGGCGGCGGGCGCCAGTACGAGGAAACCGCAAAGCAGCGTCATCAGCCAGAAGTAAATGCCGAGCTGGGGCCCGACGGCGTGTCGCAAGGCGTCGGCCGTCATGCCGGCGGCGACCCATGGCTGGGTCTCGGTTCCGCGAGGCAGGAACTGCACGCTGAGCATGCTGGGCAGTGCGACGCCGACAAAACAGGCGGGCATCCAGACGATAAGCTGGTCGCGAATCAGAAACCGATACCAGCGGTGGAAACGTGCAACGGAGTCGCGGGTGATCTCGAAGACGCTGCCGACGTGGCAAAGCGTGAAGCGTTGACCGCCGACGACGCTGGGGATCGCGCCGACGTGTTTTCCCATGCCCCAGCCTTGGTCGCGCACGTACCCGCTGAGGGCGGTGTTGGTGAGTCCGCCATTGCCGGCGATGGCGGCCAACGCGCCGAGCAAGGGAATCATAGTGAAATCGATCTTGGGCAGCGGCTTGCCCTGCCAGAGGTCGAGAAAGAGATTGTCGATTCGTGGTGCGCTCGCGTCGCCGCCAAGCACGGGGATGCTGCCGAATTTGAAAAAGCCGCTGACGATATCGACCCAGGTTTGCGCCGACGAATAGAGAAATGCAACCAACAAGAGAAAGCCGAAGACAACGACGATCTTGAAGCTCATCACGGCTTTGAGGGAGTTGTAAACTTTGCCTCCGAATACCAGCGGTACGAGGGCCATGATGAATACGACATAGGTAAGCAGCCGCATGAGCGTAACGCCTTGAATCGCAATTCCGAGCAGCACATAGGTTTTATTGGCGTCGGGGATTTCTCCCACGATCACGGCTGCCAGGGGCGTTGCTGCGCTCGCAACCAGATAAGGAAACACGGAACCGAAATCGAGGAAGACATAGGCCACGAGCCAAAACAGGGGTCCGGGCAAGATGCGAAACTTACCGGTGAAAATCGGTTCGCCGCAATAGAGTGTGTAGCGGCAAATTTCGAGGTTATAGATGACCTGCGCAATGATTGAAATCGTCGCGAGCCAGAGGATCGCGCCGCCATAGCGGGCGGTGGTGAGCGGCCCGGCCAACCATTCGCCGCCGCCGATCGCAGCGCCGGCGGCGACCAGACCGGGACCGACGAGCAGGGCCCAACTGCGGAGCGTTAGCCGTGGTGCCACGGGCAAATCGGCCACATCCCATTGCGGCATCGCGCGCGAGCCGGGATGAGGGGCGATGAACGCGTCGTTGGCCATGCTGGTTTATGCCCTTTTCTGCGGGACAAATCGAATCTCGACGCGCTTGTCGAGCGCTTCCGCAACACGATTCAGCATGGCCAGCGAGTGTCCTTCATAATCGGCATTTTCCAGGCGGCAAATCACGGACGCGGTTGTGCCGACCAATTTGGCCAGCTGACGTTGAGATAAACCGGCTTTTTCGCGCAACGTACGAATCTTAACCGCCACAGCGGCATTTGCACGAGCTTCGGCAAGCTCGGCTTCGCGCTCGGGTCGCCCACGAAAATAGCGGCGGTCGATAATTTCCAGAGCATCGGTCGTTTTCTTCTGTTTTTTCGCCATGTTCAGGCCTCTTCGTATGTATGTCTCGCCGGGTCGCGCCGATAGTCATTCATCCGGCGGACGGCGAGATCGATTTCTCTGGCGGGTATAAGACGCTCCTTCACGATACCATGCGAAACGACAACGACTTCGCGACCATGGAAGAAATACATCATTCGGTAGTTGATATGGCGCCAGCCCACGCGGAGCTCGTAGACGCCATCACGAAGATAATCGGCATCCGGGCGTCGCAGTTCGTGGCCATGATCGCGCAATCGTTCCAACCATACTCGGCATTTGGCTCGCGCTTTTGGCTGCAGCGCATCCAACCATTCGAGCAATGGCACCGACCCGTCGGGATCGCGAAATAGGACCAGTTTGACTTTTGCCATTTTGCGATCGGCTTGGATTAGATGTTCGCATTTTTGCGAACATTCGTCAATCCAGTATGTAATCAATGGCCACGGTTATTGGCGGCGGGTTCGGCCTGGAGGCCGACGCTAAGATTTTTGTTTGGTTTTTTGGGGCGGATTTCGGCGCCCCAGTCGGTGCGTGCGGGGCCGGTCCAGGGGTCGACGTCGGCGCGTTTGGCCCAGGCGTTCCATTCGGCGATCAACTTCTTGGCGATATCGGGGTACTCGTCGATCAGGTTGTGTTGTTCGGTGCGGTCGGCTTCGAGGTCGTAGAGTTCCCACGGGCCTTTATATTTCATGACGATTTTCCATTTGCCCTCGCGGAGGCCGCGGTTGCCTTCGTGAGCGAAATAGATGGGCCGGGTGCGATGGATTGGTTTGCCAGCGAAGGCGGGGACGAGGCTCGTGCCTTCTTCGGGTTGGATGGCGTGGCCCCCGTGTTCGGTGGGGTATTTGGCGCCGGTTAGTTCGACGACAGTGGGCATGATGTCGACGAGGTGGCCGGGCTGGGGTTCGAGTTTGCCGTCGCGGCTGGAGGGGATGCCGGCGGGCCAGTGGACGATGAGGGGCGTGGCGATGCCGCCTTCGTGGGTGAAGTGTTTGTAGCGGCGGAAGGGGGTGTTGGCGAGCGTGGCCCAGCATTGTCCGAGCCAGACGATCGACTTGGGCCCGCCGGGGTGCTTGCCTTCGAGGCGTCCGCGGGGACCGGATTCGGCGTTGCCGCCGTTGTCGCACATGACCAGGATCACGGTGTTGTCGAGGATGCCGCGATCCTTGAGGCCGGCGACGAGCTTGCCAATGCTTTTGTCGAGACGGTCAATCATGGCGGCGTAGACGGACATGATCGTATCGAAGCGGTGTTTGTCCTTGTCGGTAAGCGTGTTCCAGTCGGGCACGTCGGGCGGGAGCGGCGAGAGGGGCCATTTGGGATCGACGAGTCCCATTTCGATTTGGCGTTTGTGGCGGGCTTCGCGCAGTTTTTGCCAATCGACCAGGTACTTGCCGCGGTATTTGTCGATCGTGTCCTGCGGCACTTGCAATGGGAAGTGGACGGCGCAGAACGGCAGATAATAGAAGAATGGTTTGTTGGCGGCGATCGACTCGTCGATGAATTTCAGGCCCCAATCGGTAATGAGATCGGTACCGTACCAGTTTTTTCCGAAGGTTGGGTCATCGAGGTCGTAGCGTTTTCCGTTGAGCCAAATGCCCCAATCGCGGCGCTGGCGTTGATTGGGAAAGTAGAGTTCGCCAATGGGTGCTTCCAGGCTGCGCACGAAGCCGCGATGCCAGGGTACACTGCCGTGCATCTGGCCGAGGTGCCATTTGCCGGTCATGAACGTGAAGTAGCCGGCCTCTTTGGTGACCTCGGCCATGGTGACACAGTCGTCACGGAGCTTTCCCTGTGTGCCTTTGGAGCCGGGGATGACCAGGTTATCGAGAAAGCCCATTCCGGCCTCGTGGGGATAGAGTCCGGTGAGGAGCGCGGCGCGAGAGGGACTGCAGCGGGCTGTGTTGTAGAACTGAGTGAAGCGGACGCCCTCGGCGGCCAGTTTGTTGATGTTGGGAGTTGGCACTTCGCCGCCGTAGCATTGCAGATCGGAGAAGCCCATGTCGTCGATGAGGATGACGATGATGTTGGGGCGATTGGTGGATTGGGCGGCGAACGAATGGGGCGCAGTGGAAGCGCTGATCGCGAAGACGCAAGCGAGCGTCGACGCGAGTGCGAAAGTTTTGGT
>DASZZA010000946.1:0-2472 GCA_035545135.1 Lacipirellulaceae bacterium
TCTTCACTCTGCGACGACGCCCTTGACGACGCACGTCGGGAGTTTGGGAAACGACGGATTCGATTGGCCTGTTTTGTTGCGGCTTGCGGCCCAGGCCGAGTTCAATACATCCCAATCCGGGCCACAATTGACGATGTCGGCTCGACCAAGTCGCGAGGTTGTTTCGGCAATGGAATCAGTTGGCCGTTTGTTAGCCGGGTACGCGACGGGCGGAGGAACTCCGCGACTTTTGGCGCTGGCTACGGACCGCGTTTCGTCCTGGCTGTCGCAGTTTACCCAGCGATGCGACGCTCTTGTTCTGGAATACGTGGCTGAGAAAGCGCCAGTCGCATCAGCGGAAGTAGAGAATCAGCCGGTGAACTCACTCGCCACGCCGACCGAAAGCCCACGTTATACGGTGCGCGTTTTGGGGCCGAACGACCGATTGGCCATGCTATCGGCGCCGACCGAGCCGACCTCTCCACAACCTTGGTGTGTTCCGCAGACGCTGTTCGCGCTCGTCGATCGGCTGGGGGAGCAAGCAGAATCCGCCCAATGGGCCAGCCATGTGAGAAATGAATTGCATGCGCTGACCGATCGCAAGCAATTGGAAGGGGACGATGTCGACACGATCTTAGGCGATTTGAGTGATGCAGCACAGGAAGCAGAGCGGATGGCCGATCACACGGAAAATGATCGGCTCCGCGTGGCGTTGTTGCGGGCGCACTGGGCTTTGGCCCGTCGGCTCGACTGCTGGGCGGCGATGCACGAGAAACGAGTGGCAATGCGGCTCCAGAACCGCGTGGCGGCGCGTGGTTCACTGGGCCCGTATTTCGAACGCGTGACCGGCCACTCGGCTACAGTACACGACGCTTCGGCGTTGAGCCAGAACCTGGAGACGTACGAATCGACTGGCGATCCAACACTTGGCCGATATTTGGCCGACCAGGAACAGAAGCTCCAATCGTCGAGCAGCGCCGTGGACCGAACGCTGGCTGAAGCAATGGAGCAGCACTATCGAAACGCCAATATCCGTGTGGCGGTCACGGCGGCGATGTTGAACCGGTTGGCCGGCCAGTCGCGGGACGAATCGAATATCGTTCGCGACCGAGTCGCTGGCACGTTCGTGCGCGGCATGTCGGATACGCGATCGAACAGCCGCGTGCTGCTGGATCCGTCGGCCGATTCCTGGCAATTGGAACTGACTGCGAAAGGCGTCGTGGAATCGAACACGCTGGCCGACGGCGGGCCGGTTCAATTCCGCAACCACGGAACAACGAATTTCGCAGCTCGGGAAAAGGTTGTCGTCAACGATAAGGGAATCCATTTCAAACAAACGGACGCAAATGCGTATTGCCGAAACCGGCTCGTGGGAGTGACCACTGATTACGACTGGGTACCGATATTTGGCAGCATCGTACGGGATCGGGCACTCGACGAGTACGGCGCAAAGCAGGGCCGGGCACGATTCGAGATCGAGTCGCGAGTGGAGTCACAGGCTCGTGAATCGCTCGACGAGCAAACCCGTGAAGCGGTCGACCGCATCCGCCAACGTACATACGACCGATTTGCCGCGCAGCTCGACCAGTTTGATATTAAGCTCACGCCGGTAGAGATGAAGACAACGGCCGAACGGCTGGTGGCACGAGTGCGGCTTGCCAGCGATCAGCAGCTCGGGTCGCATACGCCGCGTCCCCGAGCGCTGTCCGATAGCCTGGCGAGCGTGCAAGTGAACGAGACGGCTCTCACCAACCTTGCCGTGACGTTGGGACTTGATGGCAAGCGTTACACAGCGCGCGAGCTACAACAGAAAATTCGCGAAAAACTTCCCAAGATCGCTGTCAACGGGCCGCTGAAAGAACGTCACGAAACCGTGTTCCAATTCGCGCCGCAAGATGCCGTTCAGGCTCACATCCACGACGGCCGGCTGGAGCTTACGATCGCGTTCGCGGCCGTCGAGTTTGACCACGAAGTGATGCCGAAGGTGGTCGTGCATGCGTATTATACGCCGTCCGTAGCCGGACTGAATGCGGAGCTGGTGCGTGATAGAACGTTAGGCATCGAGGGACGACTGGATTCCGTCGAGCGCGCAGAGTTGCACAACATCTTCAACCGTGTATTGCCGCCGGAGCGGCATCTGCCCGTCGTGCACATCGATACGGAGCATGAAAAGGCTTTTGAAGGCCTGATGATCACCCAACTCGTAATGGAAGACGGCTGGCTCGGCATGGCGGTGGGACCGACGCGAGAGCACCGCGTCGCGCAGCGGTCTCGCTCGCTGCGGTGAACCGGCAATCTGTGATAAGCTTCGCAGCCGGGGCCTCTGACCCCGGAATTCGCGAGGAGCAGCCGACCTCTCAGAGGCCAGCTGCGGTACTAGTGGTCAATGACACTCGGTTTTGTCGGTGCAGCCGAAGTCGCAAGATATGGGTATCCACTTCACTCAAGTGACCACCATGGGTAGCGGCTGAATATTATGCGATTTTGCTTGGA
>DASZZA010000947.1:0-11687 GCA_035545135.1 Lacipirellulaceae bacterium
AATCTTTGCAAATGGGCGTATGTTGCATTTCGCAGATCGGCGCTGACCTGTTCGCTCACGCGCGCGAGAATATAAGTCTTTGCCCACCCGAGCATCCATGAGATGACTCCCGCGCCAAACATGGCGACGAGGTACCACGGCACAACGCTGAATTTGGCCGGATGACCGGTATCCCGCAGAATATTTACCAACGGGATCGTGAGATAGGGCGGCACCAAGCCGAATGCGATACTCGCGAGCGTCAGCGTCACCCCAATGGCAATCGTCAGCGCCCGCGGCCTGGCGAACCGCCCCAACCGCCACAAAGATCGCACGGGCGGCGGCGCTGCCGTTGGCGTGCACGATTCGCATACCGTTTGCGGGGGCTGAATTTTCGCGCCGCACGAGGGGCAGATCGTAGCGGCCGATGCCAGCGATTGGTCGTGAGCGCGCATAGGCCCATCGACACTCAAACTATTTTTTACCGCTTGAACGAATTGATGTGCCGCCGTGGACCGGGCCATCGTGTACTGCCACGTGGCCTCCAAAGCAGTGGGGCCCAGCAATTCAAGCGCCCCCATCCCGCCGAACTCTCGTATGCGGAGGTCGGTAACCTGATTCAAAGCCCATGACCGCCAGTTGCCCTGGCTGGTCGTCTCGGCACCATTGGATTCTCCCTGCCGGCATGAGTTGAGAAAAAGAATCCGCTGCTGGGTCAAAGCCACGACCGACCCGGCAAAATGAAGCTTCGCATCGAGGTCGGGCTCAAACGAGGCTAACAGCGCCTCGTCAGGGACGAGCTGTCGCTCCAGCTGGCCGCGCCAGTTTGGCGGAATGTTTATGGTATCGATTTTGCTGATTTTGCCGGACACAATTGGCGGTTCCACGCCTAAACTCTGTTGCCGTTAGTATTTAAGGCTACGTCTCGATGCAAGGCGGAGCCGCCGTAATCATAATTATATCTGCAAGGTTATGACCATGGCGACGTTTGGTCGAAAATCAGGAATTAAAAGCTCGGGCAGCGGGCCATGTTCATGGCCCGGTAGCTGGCCGTATAATCGAGCAGCTACCATAGCTTCCGCTGACTGCACAAACTGCCTAAAGAACCATTCCCCGAGCGATGCGTAATTTAGTTTGTGAGGGACAGTCTTCGGTGTGCTGGTGAGGGGGAATCTTCCAACGACCGCCAGCTTGATCTCAATACGCGTTAAGCGCGCTTTCTTCGTGGTCCGTTTCAACAAAGAGGCAACGGGCAATTTCTATGCAAATTCAAAAGATATTCACGCTACGTGGCCCTAACATCTGGGCGAACTTTCCTGTTCTCGAAGTCTGGGTAGACCTTGAGGAATTCAAGGATACATCTTCGGAGATGCTTCCTGGTTTTAATGACCGGCTGATGCGTTGGTTGCCGTCGATGATCGAACATCGGTGCAGCATTGGCGAACGCGGCGGCTTCTTTGAGCGTCTCCGCCGCGGCACCTACATGGGACACATCTTGGAACATACCACGCTCGAATTGCAATCGCTCGCCGGCAACACAGTTGGTTTCGGCCGTGCGCGTGAGACCAGCACCGAAGGATTGTATAAAGTCGCGATCGAGTATCTTGAGGAAGACGTCGCGCTGGCAAGCCTGCAGACGGCATTCCGATTACTAATGGCGGCGGTCCACGATCATTCATTTGATATCGATGCCGAAGTCGCGAAACTGCGCGAGCTGACACAAAATGTTTGTCTCGGTCCCAGCACGGGTGCAATTGTGGACGCGGCTAAGGAGCGTGGCATTCCCTGCCTGCGGCTCACCTCCGACAGCCTTGTTCAACTTGGTTACGGAGCGCGCCAACGGCGCATTTGCGCCGCAGAGACGGATCGCACCAGCGCGATTGCCGAATCGATTGCGTCGGACAAACATCTAACTCGTACGCTCCTGAAAGCGGCCGGCGTGCCAGTGCCCGAAGGCCGGCCTGTTACCGACCTCGCGGACGCTTTGGCGGCGGCCGAGGATCTTGGTGGACCGGTGGTCGTCAAGCCGCTCGACGGCAACCATGGCCGCGGCGTTGCCACGAATCTTACAACACGGGAGCAAATCGAGGCCGCCTACGAGGTGGCAATCAAAGAGGGCTCGCGCGTGGTCGTTGAGCGATGCATTTCTGGTGAAGATTACCGTTTGCTCGTCGTCGGAAATAAGTTAGTCGCTGCCGCCCATCGCGAGCCGGCTCACGTGGTCGGCAATGGCCGTTTGACGGTTCGTCAACTGGTCGATGAGGCCAATCGTGATCCGCGCCGGAGCGACGGGCACGGGTCGATGCTGAGCTGCATCAAAATCGACGCCACCGCCATAGGTGTGTTGAGCGACCAAGGCTACAACCCGGAGTCGATACCTCCCCTCGGAACGAAAGTTCTCATTCGCCGCAATGGGAACCTGAGCACCGGCGGCACGGCAACGGACGTGACGGAATTCGTGCATCCGGAAGTCGCGCGTCGCGTTGTCGATGCGGTCCGGATGGTCGGGCTCGATATCGCAGGCGTCGACGTCATCGCCAAAGACATTAGCCATCCGCTGCGAGAGCAAGGTGGGGCGGTGATCGAAGTCAATGCGGGCCCTGGACTGCGAATGCACCTGTCGCCGTCGAAAGGCACGCCCCAACCGGTTGGCCGGGCGATTGTCGATTTGATGTTTCCAGAATCGCAAAACGGCCGCATCCCGATCGTTGCCGTCACCGGGGTCAACGGAAAAACAACCACTACGCGGCTGCTCGCGCACATCGTGTCCACGACAGGCAAAAAGGTCGGTATGGCTTGCACAGACGGCGTGTACTTCGCCGGCGAACGCATCGACGCGGACGACTGCAGCGGTCCGAAAAGCGCTCGCGCAATCCTGATGAACCCACAAGTGGAAGTCGCCGTTTTGGAAACGGCCCGCGGTGGTATTCTTCGCGAAGGGCTCGGCTTCGATCGCTGCGACGTCGCGGTCGTTACCAACATTGGCGAAGGCGATCACCTTGGCCAGGCCGACATTCAAACGGTCGAACAACTGGCGAAAGTGAAACGCGCTATTGTCGAGGCCATGGCTCCCACAGGGGCGGCCGTTTTGAATGCCGAAGATCCACTCGTGGCCGAAATGGCCAAGTATTGCCCTGGCAAAGTGGTATTCTTCGCCAACAGCGGTAGCCATCCACTGATTGTTCAGCGTCGCAGCCAGGGAGCGCGGGTCGCGTTCGTGCGCGACCATGCGATCGCTCTCGCGGAAGGCGCCTACGAGTTCACGCTACTGTCGCTCGACCGCATTCCGCTCACGTTTGGCGGTCGGATCGGATTCCAAGTCGAAAACGTTTTGGCCGCCGCCGCCGCTTGCTGGGCGCTGGGGCTGCCGGCGGAGCAAATTCGCCTAGGGCTGGAATCGTTCTCCGCCGAGATGGACAAAGTGCCAGCACGTTTCACTGTGTTCGAGATCGCCGGCGCGACCGTCATTGTAGATTACGGCCACAACCCATCATCGCTGTCGGCGATTCTTTCCGCCATCGAATCGTTCCCAGCGCAATTGCGAACGGCGGTGTACTCGGTGGCCGGCGATCGGCGCGACTGCGACATCATCCGCCAAGGCGAACTGTTAGGCGGCGCCTTCGACCGTGTGTTGTTGTACGAGGATCATTACCTCCGCGGCCGCACGCCGGGAGAAATCATTGGCTTGTTGCGAGCCGGGCTTGCCAATTCGCGTCGCGCAAAAGAAATGCAGGCCTTCAGCACATGGACCAGCGCCGCGGACGCCGCCCTTCGGCTGGTTCGCCCCGGCGAGCTGCTCCTTGTACAAGCCGACGTGGTCGACGAGGCCGTGAATTACCTGAAGGCGTATCTGACGAACAACCTGCCGGTAAACGGCGCCGCCAAGCCGTCGGCCGTTAATGGTGGTAGTGCCCTCAACAACTCGACCATGTTTCACTACGTTCGCTAATCACCCAAACGGAAAGCGTTTTGCGGCGTGAAGCAGCCTGACGACCGCGGGGCTTCGCATGCATTACGGCGTCGGCCGTGTCCATAGCATGCCGCTTCAATTGCTGCGCCACACTCCAATTGTGGCTGGCGAGTACTCACGGACATCCCAGTCGCCGGAATGTGGACTGCGCGATTTACCGCCAAGAAGGAGGTCGAAGTCGAAGTGCTCGTCAGCCTCGACAATCAGGATGCTTCCTGTCGGCGCGTGAGTTTGGATGAGCCGGACGAGATCTAGCATCTCCGCTTGACGCTCGCGATAGAACGCATACGGTGGGCAGCAAAAGACGAGCCACGGCTTCCCCGCTGACGCGTCATCAATCGCGGCAATCGCCAAATCGCGTTTGGCCCATAAAAACGCGCTCGTGACGCAAAGCGTGGCCCGGGCCTCGACGTCCAGCGAGCGGATGTTTGCTTCGACGATGCGTGCCGAGGGCACATGCCTCTCAATAAGAGTGGCCGATGCGGCGCCGCGGCTCAGAGCTTCCAGTCCGAGCGCGCCCGTACCGGCGAATAAGTCGATCGCATGCCGTCCCGAACATTCGGTGCTGATCAGGTTGAAGATGGCCTCGCGCGTTCGGTGCTTCATCGGGCGCACGACCGGGTCGCCGTGGTACTGTAAGCGTCGGCCGCGAAACGTGCCGCCGATGATTCGCACCTCGGCCTCGCGCGTATCTCGTGCGCCGACAGATCTTGAATCGGCGATCTTCTTGCCTCTACGCTGCACGTAAGCCTTCACCCTGGAGGAACCCTACCCGAATCTTACACTCCATCGTAACTGTTGACGGCCTGTGTGATCTGATCCAACGCATCGCGATCCAGTTCCACCAAACCCGCGCCGGCGTTGTCGATTGCCTGTTGCGGATTGCGCGCCCCACACAGGACATGCGAGCAGCCGCGTTGTGCAAGCGTCCATGCCATCGTCAACTGTGCACAGCTTAGTTTACGGCGCCGCGCAATTGGCCGCATCCGTTCCAGCATCGATTGTACCTTGCGGACGTTTTGCGGTTTGAAGCGGTCCTTAAAGTGCCGCTGATCGTCCTCGGGATACTCGCGATTCGGGTCAATCTTGCCGGTCAATAACCCCTGGCTCAACGGACTATATGCAAGAAACGCGAGATGCTCCTTATCGCACTTCGGCAAATTTGATCGCTCCATTTGCCGGTCGAGCATCGAATACCGCTCTTGATCCGAATCAACCTCGCCGAATTGCTGGTACGCGTCGATCTGTTCGGGCGTGGCATTGGATACGCCAATCGCCCGAATCTTACCTTCTTTCTTAAGAGTTTCGAGCACTCCCATTTTTTCTTCCACGGGCACCGAATCGCCCTGCCAATGCGTTTGGTAAAGGTCGATCACGTCGGTTTGCAAACGCTTCAAGCTTCGCTCAATCTCTTGGCGGATTCCGTCGGCACCGCCGTAGATAAAGACGTCGAAGCTTCGATCGCTCGATTCGCCGGGCTGAAGATACGTACGCTCATTTGCTGAAAACTTTTTCGACGCTCGGCGCTTTTGCTCGTCGGTTATGTCCCAGCGCATAACGCACTTGGTCGCAAGAATCACGCGATCACGACGGTCGGCGATTGCCTTGCCGACAACTTCTTCGCTGTGTCCGAAGCCATAGATTGGAGCGGTATCGATCAGGTTACCTCCCGCATCCAGAAACGCATGGATCGCACGAATTGATTCTTCATCGTCCGTTCCTCCCCATGTCCATCCGCCAATAGCCCAAGCGCCAAACCCAATGACGGAAGCTTCGATATTCGATTTTCCGAGAGGTCGAGTTTTCATTGCCGATTCACCACGGATCGAAGGTGCATGACGAAGCCGCCGCTGTCTCCATTTCAGAACATTCTTGCAACTGTGCGACCCCGATATACCGCGGCAAGATAATACTTTATCCTGGTACCCGCCGCGAGGCACGGGCCGTCGGCATGCGAGCATTCAGGACGCCGCCAAAATGACCGGTGCGGCACCGATGGCCGCCCCAATCACGCACCAATCGGTGCGTTAAGGCGTAGCAAACCTACGTACCGGCTCGAGACAGACCTTAATTGCTTTGCCGTTTCCGGTACCGGCAGGTGTGCCGAGAAGCGAAGGAGAAAAGATGCTGCGGAAACTCCATGTATTGGTGCTCGTTATCTCCAGCCTGGCAATTACAGTAACGACATCGCGCGCCGAGGAGAAGACAGCAAGGGCACCTGCCGAGCCGCCAAAGACGCTGGCGTCGGCGCAAACCAAAGCTAGTCCGCCACCACCCGACGCCGCACATGCCAGAGCTGTCTTTGAAACTAAGTTCGACGATTACAAAGCCGCGCTTCGGGGTATCGAAAAACTGCAGACCGAATACCAAACGGCGGACGCCAGTGAGCGGGAAAAAATCAACCAGTCCATGGTAGCCCGCGTTACCCAAGCCCAGTCGCTCGTCGACGCCATGGTGGCAGCCGCCGAAGACGTATATCGCGCATCGCCCAACACCGACCCACATATCACCGGTTTGCTGAGCGATGTCGCCGAATACGAAACCATCGGGCGGCAAATCGGCCGTGGGATACCGTCGCCGCGAAATCCTGACGATGTCTATTATCCGATCGACGGCGGCGATCAATACGAGAAGGCCTTGCCAATCATCAAGTTACTGATCGACGGCGGAGCCAAGGACAAAGAGCTTTATGTGTGGGGATTCCTCTGTGCGTTCGCAACAAACGACTACGATTTGGCCAAAACCTACCTGGCCCAGGTGAAGGCAACCGGCGCCCTGCAGCCAATCGCCGATGCCGCGGCCAGGGGCGAGAGAGCGGACTCCCAGGCTGGGCTGATGAAGACGGTCCTGCAGACGATGTCGGGATTCTTCAGTAATCTTGATGAATATCGCGAATTGTGGGCCAACGAGTCCAAGATCCGCGCGGACGAAGCCAAGGCTAACGACCTGCCGCGCGTGAAGCTAACAACTACGAAAGGCGATATAACACTGGAACTATTCGAAAACCAGGCACCCCAAACGGTCGCGAATTTCGTCACGCTCGTGAAACAAGGGTTCTACAACGGCAGCCCGTTCCATCGCGTACTGCCGGAATTCATGGCGCAGGCCGGTGCAAAGACCGACGAAGGCAACGGCGGTCCTGGATACAACATTCGCGACGAAATGGACCGTCCGGATTTCCGCCGCCACTTTCGCGGTTCCGTGAGCATGGCCAACACCGGAGAGCCCAACAGCGCCGACTCGCAATTCTTTATCAACTTCATCCCCACACCACATCTAAACGGGCGGCATACCGTCTTCGGACGCGTAATCGGCGGAATGGATGTGCTTGCCAAATTGCAGCACCGCTCGCCCTCTCATGAAATGAATCCGCCCAAGCCGGACCGGATTCTAAAAGCCGAGGTCATTCGCGAGCGTCCGCACCCGTATAAATTTGATAAAATCAAAGGCGAGTAAATCTGCTGTAAAGCCGGTGGCATATCTGACCATGTGATATCAAGTCTCAATGGATGTCCCCGGCCCACAGGCCTTTGCGGAGCAAGCTACTTCTTTCGTAACCATCGAACGGGGCCCGACCGCGATGCGTTGCGAAGTCCGGCGAGCGGAGCTCGCAGGCCAATGCGTACGGATATTGGAAATCTGCTCTAGCTACTCGACTCGACCACCAGCCGACAGCATGCTGTGGCGTTTCTTAGGGATTTGTTCATAAATCTCACGTTTTTTCTTTTTTTACCAACGCTATTTGCGGCGGGAATTCTGGCCTTTTTCACCCACAGCACATGGCCGACAGCAGGGACTCACCCAGGCTCGGTGGCAAGAAACCATATTCATAGCCGACGCCCCCTATCCCGAAGAATTGCTCGAAATCCCCTTGTCGCATGCAGCGACTACGGCTACCGTGTTTCAATTGAGTATGAGTCTCAATACTGTTAATTAATCCAAAACCCCTGCCGAGGGCTGGCGATGTCGAACGATTTTGATCACTGCGGTTTCATCCACGTAAAGTGCCGAACGAAACGAACAACTACGGCGAAGCATGACCGCTTCTCTCGACCCTTACATGGTTTCACGTTGGTAGAGCTCCTGGTCGTGATAGCAATCATTGGGGTGCTCGTGGCTATGTTGCTGCCGGCAATCCAGGCTGCACGCGAAGCTGCTCGCCGAAGTCAGTGTTCAAACAACCTGCGTCAATTGACCCTTGCCACTCAGAACCACATCAGCGCTCTGAAGTACGTACCGCCGGCGATCGATTGGTCGCATTCAACCACCTCGAACTGGTCGGTGTTGGCTCGCCTGCTTCCGTATGTAGAGGAAACGAGCCTCCATAGTTTGATCGACTTCCGGTTCAACTACAGCGATGTGACCGACGCGCCGCAGCACGCTCAAGTGAGCCAAATGAGGATCCCTATGCTTGTTTGTCCTAGCGAGCAACAGGCGGTACCCAAAGTTGGTACAAATCAATCGCACTTTCCGCCGAATTACGGTGCCAATCAAGGCACGTGGTTTACGTTCGATCCGACGACAGGCAAAGCCGGTAACGGCGCCTTCCTCGTCAACAAGAAGATTGGCGACAAGGCATTCACCGACGGCCTTAGTCATACGCTGGCATTTTCGGAAGTCAAAGCGTACACGGCCAAAATTGCCAATAGCGGCAATCCGAGCACCGTCGGTTCGCCCACCCCCGATACCCCGTCAGCGGCCGCGGCCCTTGGTGGAATGCTGGGAACAACCGGCCACACCGAATGGGTTGACGGAAAAATCCACGAGACGGGTTTCACGACGACTTTTCCGCCAAACACGAATGTCCCGTATTCAGACGGGTCGGGAACCTACGACGCCGATTTCATTTCAACTACCGAAAAGCCGACCGGAACCACTCCCACGTACGCCGCCGTGACGTCGCGCAGCTACCATCCGGGAGTCGTTCAATCCGCAATGATGGATGGCTCGGTTCGTACTGTCGGCGACATTGATATCGAAGTGTGGCGCGCGATGGGCACGCGCAACGGGAACGAATCGGTTGACGCCCCGCGGTAAGACCTCCTGAAGACATCCGATGTGGGCGATCGGAGTTCTCGACAGTGCAGGCGCCATGTGACGCATGAAGGGGTTCAGTCGGCCGTGCCGTCAACTTCTTCCGCCGCACGCCCATGGCGGCTAAAAATAGCTCCCCAAGTAGCGGGTATGAGCGAGACCAAGACGATGCCCACAATGACCAATTCGAAATGTGCCTTGACGGCCGGCATATTGCCAAAGGCGTACCCGGCACCCATACAAACGGTGACCCACGACACCGCGGCTACCAAGTTATAAAAGGCGAACTTGGGGTATGTCATCGATCCGCACCCGGCAACGAACGGCACGAATGTGCGAATGATGGGCATAAATTGCCCAAGCACGACCGCTTTACCGCCATGTTTTTCAAAGAATGCGTGGGCTTCCATCAAATGGCGACGGTTCAACATGCGGTGCCAGAAGCTCTTCTGATCTTCGGCGCGAAATACTCGGGGACCCACGAAGTGTCCGATCGAGTAATTCGTCGTATCACCCAAAACGGCGGCCAACGCGAGGAGCGGTGCGACGATGCGAATGTCTAATATGCCAGTGGCCGCCAACGCTCCGCAGGTGAACAACAGGGAATCTCCCGGCAGGAAAGGCGTTACGACCAGACCGGTCTCCGAAAACACGATGAGAAACAGAAGGCCGTAAATCCATGGCCCAAATTGCAAGGCAATCGCCCTGAGATGCGTATCCAGGTGAAAGACGAAGTCGATAAGGTCGTGCATGTGCGGCTCGACGATTTCAGAGCTGGCATTCCACCCTCGATTGTAGCTTTCAGTGCCATCAGGCGAGTGGTCGACATTGTATCCCACCTGCTTTTTCCGAAGGTCTATAAGCGGTAGCAGCCTACTGGGCGCGAGCCGTGCCAAATGGCCCGGTTCGACGAAATTGGCTTGACAGGTCGCGCCCAGCTAGCTAACCTACTATTCTGGTTTTTAATCCTGCCAGGCTCCGATATTCATATTACTGATCGACAAGGCGGTAACCTTAGCAACACAGCTACAGTCGGAAGACTTCTTAGGTGACGACGCTAGAGGCAGTCGTCTTGTGAGATCGGGTTTGGCGGCTTCGGTCACGGGGCAGAAGCCCGCCGTGCGTCGTTTCATTGAGTTAGCATTATGCACCTCCGCTACCTCAAAACGTATTGCGACATAGTCGACCTGGGCAGCTTTTCGCGGGCTGCGAAGGCCAATGGAGTGTCGCAATCGAACGCCAGTCAGATCGTGCACCACCTTGAACAGCAGCTCGGCGTGCAACTGATCGACCGATCGAAGCGACCATTTGTCGTAACACCCGAGGGAAAACGGTTTCATGAGGGGGCGCGTGTAATCGTGCAGCGATACGACGACCTGGAACGGGAAGTCCGATCGCTCCATGAAGCGGCGGCCGCGCGTTTGACGGTTGCGTCGATCTACTCTGTCGGCCTGGCACACATGAGCGGCTTGCTGCGCCAGTTCCTGGGCGCTCACCCAAAGGCCGACGTGCGGCTCGAATATTTGCATCCCCATCGAGTTTACGAAGTCGTTGACCAAGGACAGGCGGACCTTGGGCTAGTGAGTTACCCCGAAGAGTCGGCGAGTTTGGCCACCATACCATGGCGTAGCGAACCGATGGTTCTCGTTTGCTACCCACAGCATCCACTTGCCAAGCGCGAGAGGATTACGCTCGCTGCGTTGAGCGGCGAGCCGTTTGTGACGTTTCAGGAAGGTCTCAAAATCCGCGAGGAGATCGACAGGGCCCTCGCGCTCCACAAGGTTTCCGTTCGCATCGCGCTGGCGTTCGACAACATTGAAACCATTAAGCGTGCGATCGAAATCGGCGCCGGCGTCAGTTTGCTGCCCGAACCGACCATCGCTCGGGAGATCGAGACGGGCAGCTTGGTTCAAGTAGCGCTCGAAGATGAATCGCTTGTCCGGCCCTTGGGAATCATCCATCGCCGCGATCGCAAGCTGAGCGAAATGGCCCAAAAGTTCATCGAGTTACTTCAGTCGCAAGCTGCGCCATTGGAAAAGTCACCCTCATCGCCTCTCTCCGCACCCGAATCAAACGGACATTCCGTCCATGAACCGCGCGCGAAGACGTTGGTGGCGTCCTAAACTTTTCACTTTTTGCCCAGGTGGTTGACATGAAGAACGCACAGCGAAACAGGATGGGGCAAACTCTGCCGGCCGGACTGCCACTGAAACAGGGTCTTTACGACCCGGCGTACGAACACGATTCGTGCGGTGTCGGATTCGTGGCCCACATTAAAGGCAAGCGCAGCCACCAGATCCTGATCGATGCGGAAGAAGTTCTGCGCAACATGGACCACCGCGGCGCATGCGGCTGCGAACCCAATACCGGTGACGGTGCGGGCATTCTCACAGCGTTGCCGCACGACTTTCTGAAGCGCGTAGTAAAGAGCGAGCTTGGCGCCAACCTGCCGAAGCCGGGTCAGTTCGCTGCTGGCATCGTCTTCCTGCCCAAGGATGCGGTCGAACGGGCCCGCTGCAAGCTGGTTGTCGACGAGTTGATCGCCGCGCAGGGGCAAAAGCTGATTGGTTGGCGTCCGGTTCCAACCGAAACCGATAAGTCCGACATTGGCCCCACCGCGAAAGCCGGCGAGCCGCACATTGAAATGCTGGTGATCGCGGCGGGCAAGGGAGTATCGGGGGATGCGTTCGAGCGCCAGCTCTAC
>DASZZA010000948.1:0-7720 GCA_035545135.1 Lacipirellulaceae bacterium
CTCAAAAGGAGGCGGACGATCCGCAGGCGCGGTTCCGTTCCCATGGCCGAGAGCATGTCCGCGTAGCGGGCAATCAATTCACTATCTTCTTTTTTGGCCATGCTGCCCTCCTTGGCAATACTTCGATAATAGTAGAAATATAGAGAAAGTCAAGAAGGTGGGGCTCAGACGCAGAGAAGTCGGTGAGGTTTAGGATTCGATTTTCGAATCCATGCCCGTTTCTATATCTTTCGCTGCATCATTTATTTACGCGCAATAGCGCTTTGTACAAAATCGGTACAAAACATTTTCGTGTCGCGGGGTCCGTAGAGAACTGCGCCTTTCATAGTTATGACCTGCCTTTCATATGCATCCATTTCCAGCGCTTCACATCTCGTATCCCGGCTTCTTGTAAATCTGGTCCCACTTGTCCTGGATGTCAGGCCTGTAGACCTTTTCTTTCCAGTCCTGGGATTTGATTTCTTCGAAGCCGACGGAAACCGACTCTTCTCCGTAATTGAAAACGTCCATGACGTCCTTGGCAATTTTGTCTGCGAGACGTGCTTTCAGCTGTTCTGACTTTCCAGGCCAAAGCTTGACGATCACGTGGGGCATTGTTATTTCTCCTTGCCAGCCAGCTCGGTCCTCTTTTCAAACACAGCCTTGACGACAGGCAATGCCGAAAAGACATTCGGCCAACCGGCATAAAAGGCGAGATGGGCCAGCACCTCCGAGGCTTCTGCTTTCGTCAGGCCGCTATCCATGGCCCGATTGAGGTGATAAGTAATCTGCGCGGCCTGGCCTGAAGCGGTCAGGGCGCTCACCGTGACGAGGCTTCGGTCCCGAGGCGCCAAGGCAGGCCGCAGCCACAGTTCACGGAAAAGCAGGTCAGTTGTGTATTGCACGACGCCTGGAGCCACAAGGCCGAAATTCTCCTGAACGGCCGCAGCACGTTGTGCCTCGGCGGCTTCATTGAGGGGCAGCAGCTCAGGCGAGGCTGCCGGAAGCTGATCTTGCCCTATCCCACGCTGCTCAAAAATGTCCTTGGCAATGGCCACGGCTGCGAGCGCGTTCGACCACCCGGTGTAGAACGCAAGATGCGTGATGATCTCCGACAGCTCGCCTGGTTTTACGCCGTTGTCGAGCGACAGATTGAAGTAGTGCACCATTCCAGCAGTCTGGTTGCGCGCCACGAGGGCGGCGACCGTAACCATACTGCGGTCTCGCGCAGACAGACCGTGACGCTTCCAGAGACCCTCACCAATGTCGCTTCGCGTGTAGCGCTCAAGCGCGGGTGAAACCGCGCGGATTTCTTCAAGTGTCACCGCAGACCGAGGTGGATTCGAGGTCATCCTTTATCTCCCTTTTCTGAAGTCCTGTATCACAGCTTTCGGTCAGTAGTGCGCCCATCTAACGGACCAGTGCTCGTCCGGCCGGGCCGACTTGATAATCAAGTTCCCGTCCGCGCTGAACTGATAGACACGCGGCAGGTCTTTGCCGACAAGAAGATCTCGCGTATTCGCACCTTGCACGTGATGCGTCACCGTGTGAGTCGTTTCATTTATGTCGTAGCTCCCGAAGGAAGCTTCGTATCCGTTCTCGACGTACTCGTTGGACAGAGCGCCCGCAGACTTGGGGTACATGAGCTGCACCGACATGTGACCATCGCTGGTATAGATCAACATGCCGACAGGCACGCCGGTTGTCACCGGCTTTCCATCCGGCCCCGTTATAGAGGCCAGATGCCACGCGCCGATCAACCTCTCTCTGTCAGACGCCGGGCCTTTATTCACTGCGGAATGGGTCTGCGAAACTCCGTAGACTGTCATAAGCAGGGCAAGGATTCCAAAGCGGATCAAGTTCATCTATGCCTCCTTCCAATACCGCCTAACGGCCCACCAGTTTCTGATGAAATTCCGAATAGCGCGCTCCTTCGAGCTTGATGTGCGAGGAGGCGGATTCGATGGCGGCGAGATCCTGGGGCGTGAGTTCGACCTTCAGGCTCCCCAGATTTTCGTCGAGGCGATCGAGCTTCGTTGTACCGGGGATAGGGACGATCCACGGCTTCTTCGCGAGCAGCCAGGCGAGCGCTACTTGAGCAGGCGTCGCCTTCTTCTGCTTTGCGAACGTAGTGAGCAGGTCCACCAGTGCCTGGTTCGCTTTACGGTTTTCTTCGGTAAAGCGCGGGACGGTGTTGCGAAAGTCAGTGCTGTCGAATTTCGTCTCCGCCGTAATCTTGCCGGTCAGGAAACCTTTGCCAAGCGGGCTAAACGGAACAAATCCTATCCCCAGTTCCTCAAGCAACGGCAAGATCTCTTGTTCCGGCTCCCTCCAAAAGAGCGAGTACTCGCTCTGCAAGGCAGTCACCGGCTGAACGGCATGGGCGCGGCGAATTGTTTTCGCGCTGGCCTCCGACAGGCCGAAATGCTTTACCTTGCCTTGCTGAATGAGCTCTTTCACCGCTCCGGCCACATCTTCGATGGGCACGTTTAGGTCGACACGGTGCTGGTAGAACAGGTCAATCGCATCGACCCTCAGTCGGCGGAGCGAAGCCTCGGCAACCTGTTTGATGTGTTCGGGGCGGCTGTTTAACGCGCTCCACCTGCTGCCATCACCCGGATTTGCCTCCCACCCGAATTTGGTGGCAATCACGACTTTCCCGCGAAACGGCGCGAGCGCTTCACCCACTAGTTCTTCGTTCGTGAGCGGCCCATAGACTTCCGCAGTGTCAAAAAACGTGATGCCACGCTCCACGGCGACGCGGAGGAGAGCGATCATCTCTTGCTTGTCTTTCGGCGGGCCATACGACCAGCTCATTCCCATGCAGCCAAGGCCGATGGCCGAAACCTCCAGGTTGCCTTTTCCGAGTTTTCGCTTTTGCATAATGCCTCTTTCGCTATTGGCTTCAGCCACTATTTCTCTCGTCCTCTAATCCCAAGGTACGCTCGGATAGCGGTTTTGAGTAGTATGTATAAAAGACAAAGGCTTGTGAGTACAATTCACAAATGGTACGCAGCGATCTCAATATTCTTGCCGCCTTCCTCGCCATAGCCGAGGAGCGCAGTTTTACGAAGGCGGCCAAGCGGTTGGGCGTTTCTCCCTCTGCCATGAGCCACGCGATCCGGGGGCTGGAGGAGGATCTAGGGGTGCGTCTCCTGTCCCGCACAACACGCAGCGTCGCGCCGACCGAGGCAGGCGAGCAATTGCTCGCGCGGTTGCGTCCGGCTCTTACAGATGTGCAGGATGCCCTGGACCAGCTCTCAGGCTTACGTGACAAACCCGCAGGCCGCGTGCGGCTGCTCGTGCCGCGCCTTGCCGGAACCACGGTGGTCGGGCCGAAACTGGCGAAGTTTACGCGGGATTATCCGGACGTGGTTCTTGAGGTCACGGCCGACGACAGCCGCATGGACATCGTTGCTGGGGGTTTCGACGCAGGCATCCACTTTGGCGAATACATTCAGAAGGACATGATCGCGGTCCGGGTGTCGAAGGACCATCGGGCGGCCATCGTGGGCTCACCTTCGTATTTCAAGTCGCACCCGAAGCCGAAAACGCCCCACGATCTGCTCAAACATCGTTGCATCAACTTCAGGCACGGGTCCGCCGGCGTCTACCGATGGGAGTTTGAGAAGGGTAAAAAATCCCTGTCCGTAGCGGTGAACGGGCCTCTCGTCGTTGACGACGTGGAGAATATGGTTCGTGCCGCGATTGATGGCGTCGGCCTTGCCTTCGTGTCAGATGAGCGTGTAGAACCGCAGCTCCAAAGCGGGGAGCTTATCCGTGTTCTAGAGGATTGGTGCCAGCCGTTTCCCGGTTTCTTCCTTTATTACCCGAGCCGACGACAGCAGCCGGCAGCGCTGGCCGCTCTAATCAATACGCTAAGGCTGTGAGTGTTAGCCCTGCCGAGCATGGATTTCATGTACCGAATCCATGCTCATCGCTTCTGCCTTGGAGATTCAAGAACTTCTGCGGGTCCAAGAAGCGTCCGTGTACAAAATCCGTACAAAAACGCCTTAGTAACTCCCTATATTATTGAACCTAAAGGCTGGCTCCCCGGCATGGATTCGAACCACGTGTGAACTTGACAAGATTTTGAAGTCTCGCAACTTATTGATTGTACAAACTCGCTGAAGTCGTCAAAAGCACCAAAAGCAGGGATCTGGTAACAAAATCGGTACAAACACTTTTCAAGCCGGACGAGCGGAACCTTCATACATGAACGTCATCGGCTTCGGCCCAGCCATGTAGCCGGTCTGCATTTTCGCAATGTGAAATCCGGCATTCTCAATGAGCGATGAGATCGGCCGGTTCAGGTGGCAACCGCCAGCGAGACGTTTCCACACCGGCGTCAATCGGTCCTGCCATTTTTGCACGCTGTTCTCCGGCACCAGCCCGTGTTCGACGAAAAGGAGTTGCCCATCGGGCTTGACCACCCGGCGTATCTCGGCAAGAGCCGCGGCCACATCGCGAATTGTACAGAGGCTCCAGGTCGAGACAACCGTATCGACGCTGGCATCGTCCAGCGGAATGGACTCTGCCGATCCTTCAATTAGCTTCGAGGGAATGGATCGAAGCTTCTCAGAGGCCATAGCGAGCAGTTTTGGATGAGGATCGAGTCCTACTATTTCCGTCGCGCGGTCCGTATAGAGAGGCAGATTTAAGCCCGAGCCTACGCCGATCTCCAGCACGCGGCCCTCGGCCAGCCGGATGGTTCGCTCGCGATAGGGCGCGAGTTGCCGGTTCCGCATCGCAAGATTCACAAGATGCGGCACGATGTGTTCCTGGTAGACTCCCATCATCTATCCCCGAAAGCTCTTTTCCAGAATCGTTGCCACTGTTTTACCCTTCGATTGAGTTCCGAACGCAGTTTCGCATGAGCTTACGTTGCGAACCACCCTTTTAGCGCAGCGCCTGTTGCAGGTCGGCGATGAGATCATCGGCGTTCTCCAGCCCAATCGAGGCGCGCAGGAGATTTTGCGGCGTTTTTGTGGAGCGGCCTTCGATCGAGGCACGGTGCTCGATGAAGCTGTGCGGACCACCGAGGCTGGTGGCGTGCGGCGATGTCGTGCCCCGGATGGCCGGGCAGCCCTGGATAATGCACCCGTTCTACAGCAGGGTGCTTCTGCAGGAATTCCGCGATCACCTGGGCGTTTTGACAATGCGCGCATGCGCCAGGGAAGGGTGCTCACACCGCGCAGCGCCAGCCAGCAGTCGAAGGGCGATGGCGCCGCGCCGCCGAACATCAGTGACTTCCGAGCCCTCTCGAAAAGATAGTTGTCGTATCGTGTCACGAGCGCGCCTCCCGTCACGTCGCTGTGGCCGCCGATGTACTTCGTGGTCGAGTGCCAAATCATGTCGATGCCGCAATCGAGCGGCCGTTGCAGCACGGGTGTCGTGAAAGTGCCGTCACAGACTGTTATGGCATTGGCGGTTCGGGCCACGCGCGCTACGGCTGCGAGGTCCGTGATCTGGAGGAGCGGATTCGAGGGCGTCTCGGTCAGCACCAGCCGCGTGTTCGGGCGCATCGCCGCTTGCACCGCACCAAGGTCCGCCATATCGACATAGGTGGTTTCGAGCGGCCACTTGGCAAACACGCCGCCGATCCCCTGGCGGAGGCCAAAGTAGACATCAACGGGTGCGACGATGTGGTCCCCCGGCTCCAGGCCTTGCAATAACGCCCTGGCCACGGCCAGCCCGGACGAGAAGGCCAGGGCTTCCTTTCCGCCTTCGAGCGAGGCGAGGCATTCCTCAAGGGATTGGCGCATCGGATTACCCTCCCGCGAATAGCTGAATCCCAGCGGATACTCACCGTCAGGGCCGCGCTCGAAAGTCGTCGAGAGGTGAATCGGCGGGGTCACCGCCCCGGTCGCGGGATCGGTTCGCCGCCCGGCATGCACCGCCAGGGTCTCCATTTTCAGGTCCGGTATTTTCAACTTCGGCTTGATCGGCATACCTTGGTGTACCCCAAATCGGTTTATTCAGTCTGTTTGAGCACTTCTCAGCTCTTGACAACCGGGCTTGACATACTCAAGTAATCGATTGAATACTGTATCAGTGAGAGGCGTGGGACTGCCAGCGCAGGCCCATGACAGGAATGCGCATGCAACAGGTGGATGTCGAAACGCTGCAAGAGTGGCTGGCGGGGAACCGCCCCGTGACCGTATTGGACATTCGCACTCCGGAAGATCGCGCCCAGTGGTTCATTCCCGGTAGCGTTCATGTGAACGCATACGAGGCACTGAAAGCCGGAGACCCGGAAGCACTGAAGGGCCTGGACCTTCCGAAGGACCGGCCCGTTGTGACCATTTGCAATGCCGGGAGGGTCAGCCAGATCGCGGCCGAGCGGCTTCATGAGCGCGGTTTGGAGGCGCTTTCGCTCGCGGGCGGGATGAAGGCCTGGAGCCTTGCCTGGAATACGGCGGAAATGAAGCTGGATAAAGCCACGGTGCTGCAGGTTCGCCGCACCGGCAAAGGATGTCTTTCATACATGATCGGTTCAGCATCCGAAGCGGTGGTTATAGACGCGTCGGTGGACCCGGCCGTTTACTTGCGTCTGGCAGCGGAGCGCGGATGGACTATCCGTTATGTCGTCGATACGCACGTTCATGCCGATCATCTCTCCCGGTCGAGGGCACTGGCGGAAGCCGCCTGCGCGACCCTGTTGCTCCCGGCCCAGAACCGCGTCGCCTTCGACTTTATTCCGGTAAAGGACGGTCAGCAGATTGAATTCGGCCGCTCGCGGATCACCGTGATTTCAGCGCCCGGTCATACGATGGAAAGCGCCTGCTATTACCTTGACGGACAGGCATTGTTTACAGGCGACACGCTGTTCATCTCAGGCGTCGGTCGTCCGGACCTGCAAGCCTCGCCAGATGAGGCACGAGAGAGAGCCAAGGTCCTTTATCAGTCGCTGCGGAAGCTTCTGCAGCTTCCCGCCGATACGCTCGTATTTCCGGGCCATGCTTCTGAACCGCCGGCTTTCGACAGGAAGCCGATAGCGGAGCGACTGGGCCAGGTTTCGGCAAAGATCGCCGCATGGCTTCGCAGCGAACAGGATTTTCTGGCCGCCATTCTCGATCGCATCCCGCCCACCCCGCCGAATTACCTCCGCATCGTGGAGCTGAACGAGGCCGCGACAATGCCGGAAGGAGACGCATCGGAACTCGAAGCGGGAGCAAATCGCTGTGCAGTCTCCTAGCCATACCGCGCAGCCCGGCGCAAGCCCGATCCGTCTGGGCCTCCGCGCCAATTGGGAGCAATTCGCCCTGCTCGTCGCGGTGAACGCCTTCGTCGGCGCTATGGTCGGCATCGAGCGCGTATTGCTGCCGCTGCTCGCCGAACGCGAGTTCGGGCTGGCATCGCGGGCCGCGATCCTTTCGTTTATCGTCAGCTTCGGGCTCGTGAAGGCCATCGCCAATCTTTTTGCCGGCCGCATCTCCGAGCACTGGGGCCGTAAAAAAGTCCTTGTTGCGGGCTGGCTGTTCGCCCTTCCCGTGCCCGCGATCATTCTGCTGGCGCCCTCCTGGGAATGGGTCGTCTTCGCCAACGTGCTGCTCGGCATCAATCAGGGTCTGTGCTGGTCCACGACGGTCATTATGAAAATCGATCTGGTGGGGCCGGAGCGCCGGGGCCTTGCGATGGGCCTGAATGAGGCGTCCGGGTATCTGGCCGTGTCAGCCGCGGCCCTCGTCTCCGGGTATCTCGCGAGCACGCTTGGCCTGCGGGATACCTTGTTCTGGAT
>DASZZA010000949.1:0-2994 GCA_035545135.1 Lacipirellulaceae bacterium
GCCGGTGTCACCAAGCCGCTGCGCCGCCGAGATCAGCACGCGCTTCAATCCTTCGGTCAAGAATGTGATCCCGAAGAAGTTTGAGGGCGTGGCGTAGCCGTCGCTGGCATGGCCGGCATCAACAGCGAAGAGGTCGGCGGCAAACTCGGCTTCCTTGAAGCGGTTCGCGATAACGTCAGGATGAGGCAGCGCGACTTCAATCCAGGGCTTCAGCGCCTTCTGAGGGGCGTCGCCGTTTGCAAGGTCCAGTTTGGGCGCCGGGGGTTCGGGCGCAGGCGCTCGTGCCATCCCGGATTGGCGCTGCGCGTCGTAGAGCTTCTTCAATTCGGCAACTTCAGCCGCAGGCGCCTTCACCAGCTTGAGAAGCTGGTGCATGGCGTCGAGATAGCGCAGTGCCTCGTCGTCTTGCAGTCCGATCGCCAGATGCGAGATGGCGTTACGCGCCTCAAGCGCCATGGAAGTAAAGTTGCGCGCCTTGTGCTTGTCAGCGCGACCGAAGGCATCGTCGAACACCTCGCGCCAGCGGTCGATCATGGTCTTTACGAGGCCGTAGCCGTCGAGCGCAGCGTTCGGCGCCGAGCCCGCCGCGCGGCTGGCGTAATGCAGCCAGTTGGCGCCGTGGACAGTCTTCATCCGTGCTTCAACGAAGGGCGTCAGGCCCTTTTGTAGATGGAAGAGTCCGCCTTGAACCCGCTGTAGAGTTTCCTTTTCGGCAGACATGCGGTCCTCCCGACCGATCAAAACAGTTCCGCTTGCGTAGTCGCAGTCGAGGCCCGGACATCGGCGGTCGTGGCCAGATCTTCGAGCTTCGGCCATTCCTGGGCGAGTTCGTTGTAGATTAATGCCTCTGCGGCCCACCCTTTTTGCGTGGCGATTTCGAATAATCGGTAGGCGAGCGCACGCGCGTCCGCCGCCTTCGATCCCATTTCCGCAACAAGACGCCCTGCCGCGGCGCCGCCGCCATCCTCTGCATTCAGAACGCGCGCGGTGTGCTGCACGCATTCCCAAACGGTAAGGGTCTTATCCGCCGCCGGCGTCCACCCCTTGGGCAAATCATCACGTGGTGTCAGTGCAGCCTTGCCCTTGAGATCATTGAATACACCCGAGTCAAAGAGCGCGTCTGAAGGAATATTCTTGGCGTTAGCGAGGGTAATCAGCTCGCCGGAGGTGCGCGCGTCGAACCCGTAAGTTGCAAACCATGCAAGCGCCACCTGGGTTTCGGAGTCAAAATTTGTGTCAAGTTCATTTTCGATCTCCTCCCAGACCCGGTTGATGAGGGAGAGCGCCGTTTTGACCGGCATGGCGCTATCGTCGTCCTCCAGCACTTTTGCGTAGCGTGAAAATACTCCCATTCCGGGACCAATGACCGACTGCTGCATGTCGACGGGACCAACGCCCGCCTTGCGAATATCGTCGATCGCATCTGGCAACTCACGCCGCAATGCTCTGATGAACTCGGCGCGTGTGACCACCTCAGCCGCCGAGTCACGCTTGCGACACACAAGAACGATCGATGAAGCTAACGCATTTGCCCCTTGGGCTATAGAGCGGCTTGGATTCTCCGTCCGAATTGGCCACGTCCCGTCGATCCCGAACCCCGCATCGACAATCGCTTGAAGAAATCCAGCCCAGCCGGCCGACGTCAGTCCGATGGAGCTCTGTTCCTGCTGTTTAAAAGCGTAATATATCGCCGTTGGATAATTGCTATCGGCCGTTGTCATTCGCGATAGCGCGTCGCGCATTCCTTCCATAAAAAACTGCTCGGCTTCGTGCGCTCCCCCATGTCGATAAGGAGTTGCTACCAACTCGGAATCTTTGGGCGTGCTCAAGCGACGAAATAGATCTGGATAAATCTCGCCAACTGTCGGTTTTAGCCAGCAATAGAAAAAATCTGATAGGTCCGCATAGCCCACGTTGTCGTAGTAGGGTGGGTCCGTAGAAATTAGCGCTCCACGTTCGTAGACGACTTTTCGCGCATCCAGATTTGCTATTTGGGCGGGCGCCGTTTGCTTTAGCTCAATGATGCAGTCGACCACAGCCTTTGTGCATGTGGCCACCGAGGCACTTGATTTTCCAAATGGATTGCCTTCGGCGAAGTCCCAGCTCATCGCCAAAGCCTGCTGAGGCATGGTCTTCCCCATGGCATTGTCCTTGGCGAGCCACCCACAAAGAGAGGAGCCGTAGAACGCCATTCGATCGAGTACCATCGCAAGGTAAGTTGTCACCGCGTCAGCGTAGGCAACTGCGCCGTGTCCACCACTATCGAGGGGAGTAGAGTCGCTGGAAAATCCTGCGTTGCCCGCGTCGGTGACTACTTGTTTCCGCACTTCTCGCACGAGGGAAGAGAGTGTTGTTAGTCCAAGAAGTTGTCGCGGTGTGAAGATGGAGGCGAATGTCGACATGCCATAGTTGGGAGTCTTAAAATCGCGCGGATTGTTCGGAAGCTGCCCCTCCGGTTCCCAATCTGGACTAGCCGTTAGCGCAACCGACTCATGTTCGGCAGACGGCGAGAGGTACACACGACCGCTTGGACCATCCGCAACAATTGCCATGAGCCGAACTCCCAAGCCGTTTGTCTCCCCCTCGTTGCGAACGTAGGTAAAGGGCATCGATGCGCCTGAGAGAATACAGATCCCGCCAGTGGCTCGCCCTATGGTCCCGACGCGAAGCCTCGCCTCATCTGCCTTCGAAATTATTCCGCTCTTCACATCAAACCTGTATCCGTCAGGTGAATGGGGATCGATCATCGGCTCGACCCAGACCTTTCTTCCATCCTTGTTCGACAGGATGAAAGAAGACACGAGTGGAACCATCGCGCCTTTGGCCGACGGATCAGGTGATTTGACCGTGCGGGCCCAAAGCCAAGCCACGACGGTGCCTTGCTGACCGCCCGGCAATGTCGCTGCGGGATAGAAGGATCCGATGCGCCGGTGAGCTTCGTCGTGAAGCCATTGTCCATAGTGTCGGACATCTTCGGCGATGCCTTCGGCGCCA
>DASZZA010000950.1:0-5515 GCA_035545135.1 Lacipirellulaceae bacterium
CAAGCAACTTCCGGCACGCAGACGAGCAACAGCGACTGGGTGATGACGGCTCAATCAGACGGCGTGGAGCCGGCCGCGCAGTTTGAAGCTCAGAGCTGGGCGGCCAGCAGCGGCAGCACGGGCGTCTGGTTCAAGGGATTCCGCGGAAGCGCCGGCAATCCGGTGGACGCCAGCGTGTCGCAAGTCGTCACTGCGACGGTTTCCGGCGATTACACGTTGACATTCGACGCCAAAGTGGAAGAGCACTTTCCAGAAGTCGTCGGGGGCTTTCGCGTCACGATTACGAGCGACGGCACGGGCGGTACGCGGACGTTCGACCTGCTGAATGCACCAACGCGCGAATACGAGCTTCGCGTGCGATTCCGCGACGACGCGGGCTCAGTGAGCGCCTACGCAACGCGGAGATTCGAAGTGGGCTCCGCGTCGACTGTTTTTCCGTTGGAGTTGTTGGACGTCCGCGACGTTCCGCCGCCCCAGTGGATCGACGCGGCTGGGGCCGACATCGTGCTACCGTCAACCGCCCCGAGTCAATCCGAGTTGCGGCTTGAATCGGCCACCGGCGATTTGCTGTTGTCGATTGCTGGCGGTGGGTCGCCGCATGTCATTAGCAATCCGGCAGCGCTGGCCGATCATGCGGATTTGCGCATCGTGGTGCAGGCCGGCTCGAATGGTCTCACGCTCGACGAATCGAAGCTCAGCTTCCAGGACGACCATGGCCAGGAGCACACGGTTTTTCTGCCGGCGATCAACTTGAGCGCCAACACGCGGCTCGATCTGTGGGCCGCCTCCGATGGCTCGACGTACTACGGAACGGCCGCGCAAACGCAGCCCAACTTTACCAATGTGGCGCGGCGCGCCGACCTGCCCGTTCCATTCCTGGCGATGGAGCCTGGCTTCGTCGTGGAAACGGTGGCGGACGGACTGCAACTGCCGACAAACATCGCGTTTGTGCCGAATCCCGGGCCGGCCCCTGGCGATCCGCTGTTTTACGTGACCGAATTGTACGGCACGATCAAAGTGGTCACGAATGACTTCACAGTCAGCGACTACGCGACTGGGCTGCTGAATTTTGATCCCACTGGTTCGTTCCCCGGCTCCGGCGAGCAGGGTCTGACGGGTATTGCCGTCGATCCGCTGAGTGGCGACGTATTTGCCACTCGTGTCGCAGCCGACAACCCGGCCGATCCGAGTTCGGTCCATCATCCTCAAGTGTTACGTTTCACCAGCAACGACGGCGGCCATACGGCGGCCGGGCCGCCGACGATCATCCGCGACATGGTTGGCGAGACGCAGGGGCAGTCGCACCAGATTTCCAACATCACCATCGGCCCGGACGGAAAACTGTACGTTCACACAGGCGACGGCTTCGATTACACCACCGCGCAAAATCTCGACTCTTACCGCGGCAAGATTCTCCGCATGAACTTGGACGGCTCCGCACCGAGCGACAATCCGTTTTACAACGCGGCCGATGGGATCAATGCTCGCGACTACGTGTACGCCTACGGGTTCCGCAATCCGTTCGGCGGCGCGTGGCGAGCGGCGGACGGCAAACAATACGAGGTGGAAAACGGTCCCAGCGTCGACCGCTTCGCGCAAGTCAACGAGGGCGTCAACTATGGTTGGGACAATACCGATGCGTCCATGGCAATCCACGCCATTTACAATTGGAATCCGGCTCATGCGCCGGTGAATGTAGCGTTTATCCAGCCGGCCACGTTCGGCGGCAGCCAGTTTCCGGCTTCGACGCAGGACTTAGCATTCGTAAGCGAGTCGGGTCCCACTTATGCGACCGGGCCTCAAGCAACCGGCAAGCGCATCGTGCAGTTCCAGTTGGACGCCAACGGCGGTCTTGTCAGCGGGCCCACGACGTTCGTTGAATACGTTGGCAACGGCAAAGGAACTGTCGTGGGGCTGGCCGCCGGGCCGGACGGTCTGTACTTCACCGAGCTGTATCAGGATCTGAATGCCGTCACACCGATCGACGCGGGCGCTCGCGTGTTCCGCGTCCGCTACGAGAATCCGCTAAGCGCCGATTACAATATCAACGGCCAGGTCGACGCCGGCGACTACAATGTGTGGGCATCGAACTTTGGTTCATCGGCACTTCGCGCGGCGGATGGAAACAAAAACGGTGTGGTCGATGCAGCCGATTACGTCCTGTGGCGCAAATCGGTGAGTAGCAGCAACGCGACAGGGAGTGCTGCGGAGAGTGCCGTGGCATCGAGCGGGTCGGCACTTGGCGCTGCGCCAACGGCGCTCAAGGTGGATGCAACGATCGAGTCGGCATCGATCGCGACAACTGCGGCGCAAGTGCCGATGCCGGCGAGTGTCGAAAGCGGATTCAAATTGTTGGGCCTCGAATCCAACATTAGCGGGCGAGCGTCGTCCGCGCGTTTACACAGGCCAATCAGTACCGTTTCAGGCGCTGCGTCGGCTGGCGACAGCCTGACGCTCGTGCTGGCAATTGACCGCGTGGGTCGCCCTCTATCGCATCACGATGGAAGCAGTATCGGTGTTGCGGAAAGTCGCCGCGAGGCGTCGCACATCGCCGACGAGCCGCTGACGGTGGCGCTTGCAGAATGGCGGTCGGAGTTCGCGAGCCGGCTAAGCCTGCGCGCGGCTACCGAGCGGAAGTGACCGGCTCAACTTCATTGATATTGATCAGCGAAAGTAGTCGAATCCGCGGGCGTTCCGAGCCTTTTTCACGCACTCCGATCGCAACCACTTCGTCGCCTACGATCGCGTCGTCAGGATGACCGATTTCGTGGGTTCGACCATTGCTCATATGGATGCGCACGGGAACGAACGGTTTCAAAACGGATTCTAAATTTTCAGGAGTCATGCGTTTATTCGTTGGCGTTACTCTCGGCGAACTTGGCGAACCTTGACAAGTATATCGTGATCCGCCGCAATAGAGAATCACGACGGGAGCTAACTTGAGATCGTTCCCATTGATTATTTATTTGCAACGATAGCGTCGAGTTCTTTTTTCAAGCGTTGCAAGATTTCGTTGTACGCAAACTGTCCAACCGTTTCGCTGCCGCGTTTGAGGTTTACGTAGTTGGGGCCGCACCAGAGGCCGAGGTCGGCATCGTCGGTTTCGCCGGGGCCGTTGACGCGGCAACCCATGACGGCGATCGTGATTTTGTGTTCGCGGGCGTATGCGGTCATGCGCTTCACTTCTTCAGCCAGTTCGACGAACGCCTGATTCTCGACGCGCGAGCAACTTGGGCAACTGATGATGTTGAGTGTGGAGAGGCCGTAGTCGACGACCGAACGGACGCGGCCGGCGGCGATATCGTCGAGAATTTGCCGGCCAGCGGCGATTTCTTCCGGCTTGCGGTCATTGGGCACGGTGAGCGAAACGCGAATCGTATCGCCGATGCCGCGGCTGATGAGCTGCTCGAAAGCGATGCGGGTTTTGATGATGCCATCGGGCGGCAGGCCGGCCTCGGTGACGCCAAGATGCAGCGGCACGTCCGGCCGCGCTTCGGCGAAGCGGCGATTGACTTCCACCACGCCCTGTGGATCGGAGTCTTTCAGCGAAACGCAATAGCGCGTAAAGCCAAGGTCGTCCAGTAAGCGGCAGTGGTCGAGCGCGCTATCGAGCATCGGCGACAGTCGGTCGGATGGATCATACTTGGCCTGCTGAGCCGGATCGACGCTGCCGCAATTCACGCCAATGCGCATCGCACAATCGTTGTCGCGCGCCACGTCGACCAGGAAGCGAACTTTCTCCTGCCAGGGCTTGTTGCGTTCGTGGTGATACAGGTGGCCCGGGTTGTAGCGGAGCTTGTCGACGTGCGGCGCAATCCGCTCGGCGAGCCGGTAATTCTCTTGCAGATCGACGACGAGGTTCGCGGTGGTTTGACGGCGGATTTCGGCGACCGCGTCGGCTTCGGCCGAGCTATCGACGGCGATGCGGACGACGTCGGCGCCGGCCGCGGCGAGCGCGTTCACTTGGGCGACCGTTGCATCGATGTCGCGCGTGGGCGTCGCCGTCATGCTCTGCACGGCGAGCGGATGACCGGCCCCGATGGAGATCGAGCCGATGCGGACCGAGCGGGTTGGGTTGCGTGGCAGATTCATCGATGTTAGCTGTGAGATGTAAGATAGCAAATGTAGGAATCCAAATGTTCGCCTCTGACATCTGCGATCTTACATCCTACATTACACATCCCAGAGTGCCGAGCCGATGCGGACGATCGTTGCGCCTTCTTTAATAGCGACTTCGAAGTCGGCGCTCATGCCCATGGAAAGTTCGTTCAGCGACACACAAGTTGGAACGGTTCGTTTCAGTCGATCCCGGAGTTGTCGAAGGGAGTGGAAGTTTTTTGCGGCGACGGATTGGCCGCCTTCGAGTGCGGCCATGGTCATTAGACCGTGAATCGCGATGTGCGGATAGTTTGGTGCGGTTGCGAGCAATGGTTCGACGTCGTCAGGCGCGAGGCCGTGCTTGGCCGTCTCGCCGGATGTGTTGACTTCCAATAGTACGTTGGCACGCGTTGGGTTGTGCAAGGCACCCTCACCCCGGCCCTCTCCCAGAGGGACAGGGAGTGTGCCGGCAGCTTCGTTAATCGCGGCTAGCAGGTGCTGGTTGTCGACGCTGTGGATGAGAGTGACGAGCGGCAGCGTGCGGGCGACTTTGTTGCGTTGCAGGTGACCGATGAGGTGCCAACGGACCGAGAGGGCGAACGCGTCGGTTCGCCCGGTGCATTCTTCGGCTCGCAATGTCGTTAGGGCGGCGGCTTTTTTCCACAGTTCTTGTGGGCGGCTTTCGCCGAGATCGAGGCAGCCGGCGGCGGCGAGTTCAGCCGCTTGTTGTGGGCCGACGTACTTCGTCACGCCGACGAGTTTGATCTCGTTCGGGCTTCTTCCCGCCGCTTCGGCAGCGCGGGCGATTCGCTCGCGGACTCGGCGGAGATTATCGGCGATGGACATCGGGAAAATGACGAATGACGAATGACGAATGACGAATTCTGTAACAGTTTAGCCGATTGCAGGGCCGTTCACGGCCCTTTCCCGTATTAGGCCCGCCGTTGACGGCGGGTTGAGGGGACAGGCTGGAATATTCCAAGCCCTGTTCACAGGGCTTCTCGCTGCATGGGCTTAAGCCGCCCAGCGAGAAGCCCCATGAAGGGGGCTCCGGCGACGGGTCACCCGCCGTCAACGGCGGGCCTGGCATTGCAGAAAGGACCGTAAACGGCCCTCGATCGAAGACGCCGGCCCATGCAACTTCATCCCGCTAAACTGTTACCGAATTCTGAATATCTTGGCGGTTTTCTCATTCGTCATTCGGAAATTCGTCATTCATTCTACACCGCGATCTACAGGGCTGAATTCTTGGGAATTCAGCTACATTCGATTTCGACCCACTCCTGCATTTCGCCGGTGGTGAGAAAACGGCCGGCGCAGAACTCACCGGCGACGTTTTGGCCGAGGACCGATCGGTTGCCGGCCTTGGCGAGCGAGCGATAGAAGAGCCATTGGTCGCGGCTTGATTGGGCGCGAT
>DASZZA010000951.1:0-3269 GCA_035545135.1 Lacipirellulaceae bacterium
GTTGGATAAGACGTATACAGTTTCGCTGCAAACGATGGTCCTGTGCGCGGCAGAGCCAAAGCGCGACATGCTGCTCATTCGCCGCAACGCTCAATGGCTGGAAGCACATCAAATCAAGGACGGTCCACGGAAGGGCGCGTGGTCCTATCCTGGACCTGGGGGAGACAATAGCAATTCACAGTTTGCCGTGCTCGCGCTTTACGATGCGCAACGCGTGGGGGTCGAAATCAGCCGCGAGACTTGGGAGTCGGCGGCCAAGTACTGGCGGGATACTCAGAACGACGACGGCTCGTGGGGTTATGTCCCTGGTGACGCCGGCACCGGCAGTATGACCTGCGCGGGAATTGGAGGCCTGGCAGTCTCGTCGGCCGCCTTGGAATCGGGCGATGCTGCTATTGAAAATGGACACGTAGTCTGCTGCCGGCCCCACGTGGTCGACGACCGGCTCGAGCGAGCGATCGATTGGCTCGGCGACCGGTTTTCCGTCAATCATAATCCACGACCATCGGGCGGAGGCCAATCGTGCCTGTACTATTATCTCTACGGCTTGGAGCGTGCCGGCCGGCTCACCGCTCGCCGCTTCATCGGCAAGCACGATTGGTATCGCGAGGGCGCCGAAGTCTTAGTCCGCGAACAAGATTCTCTGTCGCGTTACTGGAAGGGAAACTGGTATGCGGAGCGCGATCCACGGATCAGCACCGCGATGGCGTTGTTGTTCTTATCCAAAGGCCGACGGCCGATCGTCATGGCCAAAGTTAAGTACGGAAACGACGAGGCGTGGGACCAACATCGCCGCGACGCGGCCCATCTCACTGAATACACCGAGGAGGCCTGGGGAACCGGCCTTACCTGGCAAGTAATGGATCCAACGACGACGTCCGTCGAAGATCTTTTGCAATCACCCGTGCTCTACATCAGCGGAAGCCAAGCGATGAATCTGTTGTCGCAGGCGCGCAAGCTTCGAGATTATGTCGACCGTGGAGGCTTTATCTTTGCTGAAGCATGCTGCAGCGATTCCAGTCGCTTCGATACCTCGTTCCGGCAGTTGATGAGCGCAGTGTTTCCGGAGCCGGAATACAAATTGCAGCCCATTCCGCCAGGCCATCCAATCTGGCGAATGCAAGACGTGGTGCGGCCAGCATCACCGTATGTCGGCCGGTTGTTGGGTGTTGAATATGGATGCCGCACGTGCGTCGTTTACTGCACCGAAGATTTGTCCTGCTATTGGGAACTCGCGCAACCGGGGCAATGGCAGCGTGATCCGACGGATGTGTCGCAGCACATTGCCGACGCGCTCGCCATTGGTGTGAACGTTTTGACGTATGCGACCAATCGTGAACCCAAGGGCAAGGAGCAAAGCTTCAATACGCCGTTGGTCGATAACGCGCCCGCCGGAAAAACCAGTCGCGGCGTAATTGAAGTTGCCAAATTACGACATGGCGGCGGCTGCAACGATGCACCCGGCGCGCTGTTGAACCTGTTGCGAACTGCCTCCCAAGGCGAGCTGAAGCTTGAAGTCCATGCCGCGCCGGAGCTAATCAACATCTCCGACCCCAGCCTATTCCGGTACAACGTGGTGTTCATGCATGGCCGGCAAGATTTCCATCTCACCGATGCCGAACGTTTGCGTCTGCGTCAGTATCTGGAGCGAGGCGGCACGCTTTTGGCCGATGCCATCTGCGCTAGCCAGCCGTTCGCAACCGCCTTTCGCCGCGAGATTGGTGCGGCCATATCCGATCATCCACTTCAGCGAATTCCCGTCTCGGATCCGCTCTTCACAAATGCTTACGGCGGCTACGATATCCGCCACGTGTCTCTCCGAAATCCACCAACGGCCGATGGCAATCAGCCAATTACGGCTCACGTTCGACAAGTCGAACCGCAACTCGAAGGCATCAAAATCGATGGACGCTGGGCCGTTGTGTTTTCGCCGTTTGACATTAGCTGCGCGCTGGAAAGCCATCAGGGGATCGGTTGCCGCGGCTACACCCAACAAGACGCCGCTCGCATTGGGCTGAATGTGTTGCTTTATTCGATCAATCAGTGACGGGTTGTTCTCTTGTGAGGGGCTCGGATCAGTTTCGCGCGCTGTTCGGTCGCAGACGAAATCATCGCGCAAGTTCTGGGCCTTGAACGCGTTACGTCGCACGCTAGCAGCATCAAACGAGATTGACCGCTTGCACCGGCCGCACTTATAATCCGCCGCATTTTTCACCACGGCTTTTCCTAATACCGTCGTAACTTTGACTTGTGCAAAGTAGTCGGCAGTTGAATCGCGGTGTGATGCGCGCACGCGCCAAGCGTGCGCACTTGTCTTGGCAAGGATGCCGGTCTGATCTCGTCATTGAAATTGAACTCGACGCAGAAGCGCCGCCGCGCGCCCTTTAGCAGCCGCTGCGCTCCCATTGCGCGCTGCGCGATGCTTTGCGTTGCGTTTGGAATTTCCCTCTTCGAGTTGGGTTTGCCATCGTGGGCACAAACGGGGGCGACGACCTCTCTAACGCGATTGCCGCCCGCGGAGTCACCGGTTGAAACGGCACAGCTATTGCCGACGCCAGCACTACCGCAAACGGTTGCCCCGCCGCAACCGATCGTGCCCCATGCCAGCTTCCGCAAGGTGCAAATCTTCCCGCGCTCCGAAGGCATGGGCACGCAAGTTGATCCGGTTCAATCTCCCAACGGGGAAACCGCCATCGTCATCAGCGGCGGCGTCAATGTCGTGATCCAAGGTTTGAGTTCGGACAACCTGCCGCAAGCCCTTGGCCCACTTGGCGATATCGATATCGAAGCCGATCGCGTCGTCATTTGGGGCTACGATCTGGCGAGTCTCAGTGGCTCGACGCGACGTGGCGACGAGCCGCTTCAAATCTACATGGAAGGCAATATTGTGTTCCGTCAGGGTGATCGCACCGTATTCGCGGACCGCTATTTCTACGATGTGCCACATCAAACCGGTACAGTTATTAATGCGGAGCTGCTGACTCCCATACCGCAACAAGGACTGTACCAATATCCGGGACTCGTGCGTTTGCGCGCTTCGGCACTTCGCCAACTCGATCAATCGCATTTCGTCGCACAAGACGGTCTTGTCACATCGAGCCGGCTGGAAGATCCGGGCTACGCCCTCGAATCGGATCAGATCCTTTTCCAAGATTTGCAGCAAACGGTGGTCGATCCTGTTACGGGACAGCCGATCGTTGCCCATCAGCGCTTGGCGAGAGGCACTAACGACTACATCTTCCTCGACGGTGTGCCCATTTTCTATTGGC
>DASZZA010000952.1:0-5604 GCA_035545135.1 Lacipirellulaceae bacterium
CGAATCGCTCATTCGATCACTTCGAACTTGCTGAGCGCATTTTCTTGAACCGTCAGGCCCAGTCCGGGCACATCGTCGGAGAGATCGATATAGCCGTTCACGGGCCTGGGCTCGCCCTTGAAAATGTACCAGAAAAGTTCGTTGCCGACTTCTACGTCCACGATGGGGAAGAACTCGGCCATAGGGCAGTTCAGGCTGGCCATGACGATGTGGAGATTGTGCATCTGGCCCGAGTGGGGCACGACGGGCACCGAATGCGCTTCCGCGAGCGCCGCGATTTTGCGTGCTTGCGTGATTCCGCCGACGCGGTTCGTATCAAATTGAATGTAATCGACAGCCTTTGCGTCGAGGAGCTCGCGAAAGCCGTAAAGCGTAAATTCGTGCTCTCCGCCGGCAATGGGAATTCTGCCCATCGATTTCAGCGCGACGTAGCCGGAAATATCGTCTGGAATCACGGGTTCTTCGAGCCAGCGAAGATTGTAGGGTTCGAGAAGAGGGATGATGCGGCGCGCATAGTCCAGATTCCATCCCATATACGCGTCGGCCATCAAGTCGATTCCGTCGCCGATCACTTCACGAACAGTGCGAACGAGGTCCAGATTTTTTTGTACGCCGGCCGCACCATCTTGAGGACCCCACCCGAAGCGCAGTTTCATTGCGGTGTAGCCGCAGTCCTTATAGCTCTTTGCCTCGGCAGCCAGTTTTTCGAGGCACTGACTGTAGAGGCGGCTCGCGTAGACGGGAATGCGGTGTTTTGTCCTGCCGCCGAGAAGACGAAACACGGGTTGCTTCGCGGCTTTTCCCAGAATGTCCCAAATTGCGATGTCGATGGCGCTGATGGCCGTCATGCCAATTCCTTTTCTGCCGAAGGCCATCGTCTTGCGATACATCAACTGCCAAATAAATTCCGAGTCGAAAGGATTTTTGCCGATCAGCAGAGGTTTCAAGTAGACATCGATCACCTGTTTCGTGATTCGAGGCGCGAGCGCCGCGTTCCCAATGCCGACGAGACCTGCATCCGTAAATATCTCGACGATAAGCCAGCCATGAAAGCGAAATCCGGCCATGGCGTCCCCATCGAGATCCAGCAAATCCATCGGATTGGTACAGAAGTGCGGCTGCGGCGGCACACTTTCACCGCGCCATTCAACGACTCGCGTCCGGATTTCCGTGATCTTCATCTCATTCCCCTAAGGTGCGTCCGATAAACATACAAATGCGTCGAATATTGGACTGGCCAATTCTGCGTAATTCTCATGCGTGCGCAGCGCCCATTAGCAGGGCAAGCAATTTCATCTGTCTAGGGCACGGCGAGTCTAGCATAGACCCCTGCATGAAGAAAACTAGTGTATTAAAAGGAATTCTCACAACTCAGCCGATTCCCGGTCTTTAGAGCAAAATTGTTTTTCGCCTTTTTGCTTGACAAGCTAAATTTAATGGTACTACCATTCGCGCCGCTCGATAACTTGGGATGCGGGGCAACGCTCGCTCGGACACGGGCGGGTCTGTGCGCTCCCGGTATCGAGGTGGATTCACGAGAGGGGGAATGCATATGTGCCTAAGGAGAGTGTGGGGTTTCGTTTTGTCGGGGCTGCTTTTGCTTTCGGCCGCTATCGTTTCCGCACAGGTTCAATCGGGACGCATCGTCGGCGTAGTCACGGACCCGCAGCACGCCGCGATTCCGAATGCGACGGTGACCGTCACAAATACGGCCACAAATATTGCACAGACATTCACGACGGACTCGAACGGGAATTACGTAGACACGCCGCTTGATCCCGGCACTTACTCGGTAGCGGTCACGGCGTCCGGCTTCCAAAAAACGGTGCGAAATGGAATCGAGCTGGTGGTCGCGCAAATTGCCGAAGTCGATATGGAACTCGCGATCGGCTCGACAAGCACTGAGGTGACCGTCTCGGCCGAGACGCCGATTCTGAGCACGGAATCCGGCGCGCTAGGGACGACGATCACGAATCATGAAGTGATGGATCTGCCGCTGAACGGCAGAGACTACACGAAATTGGCCGCACTGTCGCCGGGAGATGTGAACCTGGGGGCGACCGGGAACACGCAACTCGTTCGACCGGAAAACGTGAACGGAAACGTGGTTAACGGCGTCAGCGGGCAGATGACCGTGTTCCTGCTCGATGGCGCCAATATCACCGAGGAGCACGAGGGTGGCACGTATATTCAGACTTCCATCGACGCGCTTGGCGAATTCAACGTCGAAACCAACCCTTACTCGTCCGAATATTCCGGACCTGGAGGGACGCTTAACGCTACGACGAAATCCGGAACGAACCAATTCCACGGAGATCTTTTCGAGTTTTTTCGCAATGAGAAGCTCGATGCCAGAGATTATTTTACGCTGCCGCAAAACAAAGAAGAGCTGAAGCGGAATCAATTCGGCGGTGTTTTGGGTGGTCCATTGTCATTCCCCAAGCTGTACAGCGGGAAAGACAGAACGTTCTTCTTTGTCAGCTATGAAGGCGGGCGCCAGATCCAAGGTTCGGTCAGCAACCAAGTGGTACCGAGTCCTGCCGAGCGAACTGGGGATTTCACGGGAATAAAGAACAAAATCTACGATCCGCTAACCACGGTCGGAAGCGGCACGCGCACCCAGTTTTCCTACAACGGCGTAAACAACGTGATTCCGCCCAATCGGATCGACCAGACGGCAAAATACTTCATGCAGTTTATTCCCACCTACAATGCGACAACCGTATCCGGAGGCATTACCACGTACCGTTATATTTCGATACCGAACCAGGATTACAACGACGACAAAGTCTTGCTGCGTGTAGATCAGCAGATCAATACAAATCACAGACTGTCACTTCGTTACAGCACGAACCGGAACCGGGAGACCGATTTTGCCTCCTTCCCGTCTTTGGGATCTACGTATCTCCAGGGACCGGCAGCCAACTATGAAGTTAATCTGACGAGCACGCTTGGCCCCAAGATCGTTAACACTTTCCTCTTCAGCTATCTGAGCGGCCAGTATCGTTCCAACGCGTATTTCCAAGGGCAAGGGATTGCGATGGACACTGCTGCGGGGATTGATCCGTCGTTTCTGCAGGGCCTCACGAATCCCACGTATGCGAGCATCCCGAGTTTTAGCATTACGAGCTACGCAGGCTTTCAGGGCCAGGCTAACGACGGCCGACCGAAAACGCAAAATCGATCCGCCTATGAGATACATGACAATGTGACGCTGATTGAGGGCAGGCATGTGTTCAAGTTCGGTGCGGAAATCTATCACCGTGTGGGCTTGCTGACGGATACGCGGACTGGAGATGGCAGCTTCAGTTTCAATGGCTCGATGACGCAGAACAATCCGTCCGGAGGCACCGGCGATGGTTTTGCGGACTTCCTACTCGGATGGCCTTCGAGCGCTGCTCGATCGTATTTGGTGCCGCCAGGAAGCTGGTGGGGCGGGACGGGGACGTACTATCACTTCTTTGGTCAGGACGATGTGAAGATCAACAACCGGCTCACGCTGAACATCGGCTTGCGATACGAATACAATCCGTGGCTGACTCCTTACAAGGGGCAAGGCGCCGGTTTCAATCCCGCGCTTGCACAGCCAATCATCGTTTCCAGCGATACGGATCAGGTTGACTTAAGCGCGCAATCGGAGGCGGCCGTCGGATACGCGCTCTATCAGCCGTACATCCAGACAAGCCATCAGGCAGGAGTGCCCAAGACAATCACGGCAAACGACAATTTCCAGTTTGGACCGCGCTTTGGATTCGCCTGGAAGCCGTTTGGCGATAAGACGGTTGTTCGTGGCGGATGGGGCCTTTACTACGAACCGGAGAGCACCAACGTCCGGTTGAACTTCAACTTCCTGCCATTCAACCTTGTCGAGAGCATCAATGCGACGCCTAGAGTAGTGCCGACGCAACCAACATCCAATTTCTTCCAAGGACAGGCTTTTGGAGCGGACTTGCAGCCACAAAATTCTCCGGTTTCCTGGAGCCCTTTGCCGTTGAGCGCGGACAATGCGCGCATCACGACTTACAGCTTTGGCGTCCAGCAGCAGCTCTTCGGAATGCTAATGGAAGCCGATTACGTGGGCACGAAGGGAAACCATTTGGCGAGCGGCAACTCGATCAATATTGGTCCGCCGGGTCCTGGATCGGTTCAAAGCAAGCGGCCGTATCAGCTCTTCGGGAATATCAGCTACAACACGCAAGACGGACGCTCGCGTTATGACGCGCTACAAGTAAAGATTCAGAAGCGCTATTCTGCCGGCTTGTGGTTTCAAACGGCATACACGATGTCCAAACAGTCCGGCTACGGCCAGACGCTCGCCTACGGTGGTCCGACAAGTTTCCGGTGGACAAAATCCGGCGGAGATATTCCCGAAGCGGTCACCTTCAGCCTGGGATACGCTCTGCCGTTTGGAAAAGGCAAGCGCCTCCTTGGATCTCCGCAAGGCTTCGCGGCGGGCGTTCTGGATGCGATCGTCGGTGGTTGGCAAGTGGCCGGTTTGACGACGTATCGCAGCGGAATGCCCTTTACACCCTCAATTTCGGCCGACGAACTTAACAACGGAATCGGCGGACAACATCCCAATCAAATTGTGCCGGGTTGCGGCGGAAATCACTCCCTCGCGAGTTATTTCGACAAAACGCACTTCGTCGTGCCTACGTTGTATACATATGGCACAGCGGGAACAAACATTTGCCGTGGCGGTCTATACATGAATTCGGATGTGACGCTTTCAAAAACGTTCAACGTCGGAGAATACGGCAAGCTTCAGTTCCGCGCGGAAGCGTTCAACCTGCCGAACTCGGCTTACTTCAACAATCCGAGCACTTCGATCGACAGCAGTTCGGGCGGTCAAGTGAGCAGCACAAGCAACGATCCACGGGAGATTCAGTTCGCATTGAAGTACTTATTCTGACGCGATAAGCGAATCGTGCTCGCCAGTTCCGTTGTTTGGAATTTGCTCCGCTAGGAGAATGGGAGGCTCCCGGCGGAGCCCCGGGCGGGCCGTATAGCCGACCGTTTTTTCGAGTTCCTTGAAAAAGTTCATCTCAACCGTTGAGGAGCGATGACATGAAGATGAAGAAGATTATTCTGGGGATTTTGGCTGTGGCTCTGATTGCGCCGTTTTTGCTCCGCGCGCAACCGCCGCAGCAGCAGCCGATCTACCTCGATCCTTCGCAGCCGATCGATAAGCGCGTGGACGATTTGATCCAGCGGCTCAAGCCGGACGAGAAAGTGTCGCTTTTGAGCACCACCGCGCCCGCAATCGATCGCCTGAAAATTCCGGCAATGAATGGCTGGAATCAAAGCCTGCACGGGATCGTCTGGACAAAACCCACGACGATGTTTCCTGTCCCGATCAGCATGGCGGCGACATGGGATCCGGCGCTGACGCAGGAAGTTGCAGGCGCAATCGCCGACGAGGGGCGCGCCGTCTACAACTATTGGAACAATCTTAAAGGCACCACGGAAATGGCTGGCCGCTATGAAGTGACCGTGCTGCCGGACGGCTCGCGCGTGGCGCACAACGGGCTCGTCTACCGGTCGCCGGTTGTCAATATGGACCGCGATCCGCGCTGGGGCAGAATTTGGGAAGCGTTCGGCGAA
>DASZZA010000953.1:0-2732 GCA_035545135.1 Lacipirellulaceae bacterium
CCGCTATAGTCCGCCCGCTTCGCAAGGCCCGCCGTTTTTGGCACGGCCCCGCGAATGCCCCTGTGGCGGAACTGGTAGACGCGCTCGACTCAAAATCGAGTTCCGCAAGGAGTGCTGGTTCGATTCCGGCCAGGGGCACCAGAGGCTTATCCGCAAGCCTCCGCCACCCTTTTGAAAGAAGCGAGTTCTGTCCGATAAACCGGGCATTTCTTGACCGGAGCGGGCGCCACTATCCGCCGACATCCGCGCAATTCCTGCAGGTTCAGCCCGATGCCGCGAAGCTCTGGCGCTTCTCCGGCCGCGGCAGGGCTCTGTCGTCAGGCGGCGATCCCGTCCCCAAGCCGTGCTGCTTCCCGCATCAATCAAGGCCCTGGCAGAGGGTTCTCGATCGCGGTAACGATCTATGAGCAGCCCGGGACGCAGAACTGATAACGACCATCCACCTCGCAGAAGCGGCTCGCAACCGTCGTCTTGATACGGTTTGAGACGTTCGGTGGGCCGTCACCCATGGCTAGTGTGAGTGACATTGGATCTGGACTCGGTCCGCACTTGGCTGGTCCACTTCGCTACCATCATAGCAAACGTGACGATCGCCCAAGCGATGAATCCGAACAGGGCCGCAGCAATCAACGTTTTTCGCATCGGGCAATTCTCTTCATGAGAGCCAGCTATGCTCGTCGCCGCCGGAACCGTAATCCGGATTACACGCGCGGGGAAGCGCCCCCGACAGGGTTTTCTATACCCTAGGTGCGCATGGTATCCGGCGCCCTTCAAAATGACGGCCGACATATCGGCAGGCAACACCACGTCGCTCCCGGCTTCAGCTCGCGCATGGCTTCATCGACGAACGCTACGCCGGCGGCATCCTCGGCCGTATCGCCACTTAACCTTCCCTGGCTTACGCCCTGTCATGTCATCAAACCGGGCGAGCGGCTTTGCGGTGCAGGAAAGTCTCAACAATGTTCCGTTTACACAAAAAACCCTGACAAGATCGGCGCGTTTGCAAGCGTGTCCGGCTCGCACGGAGATTGAGAAAGTCGGATGCCCTCTAAGCCGGAAGGGTTTGGAGGTGGTAGACTTGATAGGCATGCCTGCGCGGCGAAGTGAAGTGGTCTCCGAAATTCAGACCGTGATGTCTCTCCACGCCACCAATCAGATCCCCTGCATTGAACGCAGTCGACAACCGATCCGGAAGGGCAAAGAGACAGGTGAAGCCTGGGCCCCATAAGGTGTCGGTCGGGTTCAGCTTTGTGTCCTCGATGTTGCTTCTGAAACTGTCAGGATCCCAGCACAGGAAAACAAGCTGGCCGTCCATCAGAGCCCAATCAAACGCAAGCACGTAGTGTTCCGGCGTGGGGAAGGTGCTGCGCTCGTGCGAGGCTCCGCTGAGCACGCCACAGCGCACCAACGATCTTGCGACGAGCGCGCTCGTCATCTGTCCATAGAGGACGCCGAGCGCCACTGTATTGGAATATTGGATCGTTTGTTGAGGAACGGGGTCCGCGCTGCCGGCCGCGGCGCCAGAAACTGTCGCGCCAGCAATCTGACCTTGCGAGATGCGGCTCGCCGGTGCGGTTGTTGAAACACCTCGCGCGCGGAGCAGCTTGCCGGCGAGGGACTGCAAAACAGGATAGCACTTGTCCTGTTCGTAGGCACTTGCCGCCCGGATCCTGTCCATGGTTGGATCAAGGGAAAACCAAGGCGGACCAGCGCCTATGTCCGGAGTGCCCCAAACGCTGGTATAAAGCTGCTGAACCTCGTTGGTTGCCGAAGGTGACGGTACTGCCAGTTGCTGAACACTTTGAGGGAGGTTGAGGCTTGTCGCCAGTGCTGACAAAGCCGCATTCGTCAACGTCGAAGGGGGGCCATTGAAAAAGTCCTTTACCTTCTGGATGGCACTCTTTTTCACAGCCTCAGGGACGAGCGCCCACAGGACGTCCGAAGCGATGGCTGATTGTATGGTCCCAACGGCCATGTCGATGAGCCGGTTGGTCACATAGAACTGGCCGTAGGTAATCAGTTGGGTGTGAGCGGCAAACTCGTTCTGAAAGCTCTGCACTTTGGCGCGCAGCGTCGCATCCCTGAAATTGACCACTTTGAAAATCTCCCGCCTTAGGTCCAAATCAAATATATGATTTTGTCACTTCGTATTTGCGGCAGCAACTTCGGCTCGTGCGCGGAATGGCCTGAATGTTGCCGTCCTCGGACAGGCCCTTTATCCCGCGAGTCCCGCGGTCACCTAGCTAATGCAAAGATCGCGAGTCATCCTATCTCGGCACTTAAGCGTGACGTGCGTTAAGGCGATGTGCGGCGACAAGTGAAAATTTTACAAGTCGCTCCACCGAAGCCGAAGCCATCTTGCGGAGAAAAACGCAGTCGAAGGATACGCCGACTTCTGTTGGCGCCCTCAATCACCGCATTCTCGACCGCCATGCCGACGCTCGCGCCCAGGGGGAATTGACAGCTGGCGCTTCACATTCAACCCGATCTCGACGAGGCGGCCGATGCTTCTGACGATGTTCTGCCCGGGGACGGATTGCCGGTCTCGTCCCGTCGCCTAGATCAGCGAAGCCACCGCCTCCAGTCCGATAATGCGCGCGAGCGAACGCGCCTCACGCTTCTGCTCCTCACGCAGCCTCGACAGCAGCGGTTGGGCTGCAGTCTTGATCTGCTCGATGTCGGCTGGACTGAAAGAGGCCTGCCGTCCCGTCACTGTGCGCCGCTCATGGATT
>DASZZA010000954.1:0-6888 GCA_035545135.1 Lacipirellulaceae bacterium
CGATCGACGACCTGCTCGCACTCCAGGAAGAAGAGGACATTCAGCTTCTCGATGAGGTCGATGTCGATTCGGAACTTTCCGAAGAGGCGCAGGAAGCATCCGTCATTCGCCTCGTAAACGAAATTCTCATCGAGGCGATCGAGTCGCGCGCGAGCGACGTGCACATCGAGTCACAGGCCTCGGGCATCAAGATCCGCTACCGCATCGATGGCATGCTGCATCCCCAACCGGTGCCGCCAGAGATCAACCGCTTCCAGGCCGCGATCATTAGCCGGCTCAAGATCATGGCCCGGCTCAACATCGCCGAAAAACGCTTGCCGCAAGACGGGCGCATCAAGCTACGCGTCTCCGGACGCGAGATCGATGTCCGTGTCTCTGTCATCCCCATGCTCCACGGCGAAGGTATCGTCATGCGGTTGTTAGATAAAGGCCGTATGAAGCTCTCCCTCGAAGCCCTCGGCATGGAACCCGATCTTCGCACACAGTACGACGAACTCATCCGGCTGCCCCACGGCATTGTGCTTGTGACCGGACCCACCGGCTCTGGCAAGACAACCACGCTCTACAGCTCGCTGCTCGAAATCAAGGACGAAGCGACAAAAATCATTACGACCGAGGACCCCGTCGAATATCAGCTCGAAGGAATCAATCAGATCCAGGTCCACCCGAAAATCGGGTTGACGTTCGCTCATTCACTCCGATCTATCTTGCGTCACGATCCCGATATCGTCCTCGTTGGCGAAATTCGTGATATGGAAACGGCCGAAAACGCCATCCAAGCATCGCTCACCGGCCACCTGGTGTTCAGCACGTTGCACACCAACGATGCGCCCAGCGCCTACACGAGGCTCGTCGATATGGGCGTCGAACCCTTCCTCGTCGCCAGCACTGTCGAGGCGGTCATGGCCCAACGACTCGTGCGTACGTTGTGCACGAAATGCAAAGAACCGTTTCAGCCCAAACGCGAGGATCTGCCCAAGGACTTCCCCTGGGACGAGTTTACGAAGCGCGGCAAACCGCTCTGCCGGCCCAAGGGCTGCCGGGCCTGCCGCCAGCTCGGTTTCGATGGCCGACAAGGTATCTTCGAGTTGTGCATCACGAACGACGCCGTCCGCCAATTGGCCCACGATCGGTCCAGCAGTTGGGAAATCCGCAACGCCGCGAGGGCCGCCGGAATGCGCACCCTGCGCGAAGACGCCTGGTTGAAAGTGCTGGGCGGCGTAACGACCATTGATGAAGTACTGCGTGTAACCAAAGGAGATCGAATTTAGAATTCGATTTTCGCGACCGCGATGAGCGTCGGCCGCCAGGCCGAATCTAGTACCCCACCTTGCCCCCACCGCGTCGAGCGAAACGCAATTCGGCCTTGCCACCGACGCCAAATTCCACCTATGCCCGAATTCGCCTACATCGCTCGCGACTTGACCGGCAACCGCGTGGAAGGCACGCTGGCCGCGGGAAACGAGCGCGAGGCCGTGGCCACTTTATCAGGCCGCGACCTTTTCCCACTCAAGGTTGCCTCAGCGGATGGCCAGGCAACCGGCGCCAAGCGTTCGCCACGGGTGCGGGCCCGCGTCATGGCAGCCACGTATGGGCAGCTCTCTGCGTTATTAGGCAGCGGTGTGCCGCTCTTGCGTTCGCTCGAAGTCATCCGCGACCAAACGCCGCATAAAAGCCTGCGCACTGTGCTCGAGGACGTTCACACCCGCGTTCAAGAAGGCGCAACCTTGGGCGACGCCATGGCCCGGCATCCCCGCGCCTTCGGCGAGCTTGCCACCAGCATCGTGCGGGCCGGCGGCGAAGGCGGATTCTTAGAGGAAGCGCTCGACCGACTCGCCAAGTTCACCGAACAACAGGACGAGCTTAAAGGACGCGTCGTCGGCGCCTTGGCCTACCCCACGATCCTCTTTATCCTGGGCACGGGCGTGGTCAACGTATTGATCATCTTTTTCGTTCCCAAGTTCGAAGGAATCTTCGCCGACCTGCGCAAGCGCGGCGAATTGCCGGCCGTCACCGATTGGTTGTTGTGGCTTAGCCATACGATGCAAAGCTATGGCATTTTCATCATCGGTGCCGTCGTCTTTGCCGGTTGGCTGATTCGCAGGCGCCTGCAGTCCGACGAAGGCCGGCTGTGGCTCGACCGTTGGCGGTTGAAGGTGCCGCTGGCAAGCGGCATCTATTTGAGCCTCGCCGTGTCGCGATTTTGCCGCGTGTTGGGCACCCTGCTGGGCGGCGGCGTCCCCATCGTACGATCGCTCGAAATCAGCGCCGATTCCACCGGCAACCGCGTTCTCGCCGCTGCGGTCCGTGAAGCCGCCGAAAATATCTCCGCCGGCCAGTCGTTAGCCGCGCCGCTGCAAGCCAGCGGCCAGTTTCCGCCCGACGTCGTCGAGATGATCGCCGTCGGCGAGCAGTCCAACAACCTGGAAACCGTACTGCCGCACGTTGCCGATTCGCTCGAGCGCGATACCTGGCGGCGGCTCGATCTGTTCGTGCGGCTTCTGGAGCCCTTGATGCTGCTCCTACTTGCCAGCGTCGTCCTCGTAGTGGTCATTGCACTCTTAGTCCCCGTTCTGAGGATGAGCTCCACCGTCTAGTGCGCCCTCCCGAAATCTTGTGAGTTTTTTCCCGACACAAACACGCGAACACATACACATAAAAGGAGCGAGTGAATTATGAACAAACGCGTTTCACACAATTTGCGATGCCAACCGCACGACGGCCGCCCGGGCTTTACGCTAATGGAAGTGCTCCTCGTGCTGGTCATCCTCGTCATTTTGGCGTCGCTTGCCGTGAGTACCTACCGCGGCGTGCAGACTCGCGCGCTAAAAGATGCCGCCAAATCAAAAGTGGGCATGATCGCCAAGCAAGTCGATTTGTACCAGGTCCACATGCTCACGTTTCCTAGCAACCTGAACGACCTCATCAACAAGCCGAGCGACGCCAAAGCCGCGGATCGCTGGTCGGGGCCCTACCTGAAAGACTCCAGCGCTCTGCGCGACCCGTGGGAAAACGACATTCGCTACGCAAATCCCGGTAAACACAATACCGATTCGTACGACATCTGGTCTGTTGGCCCCGATGGCCAGGACGGCACCGCCGACGACATCGGCAACTGGGAAAGTACCTAGCAACCACCCATGCGCCGTGATGAACTACCACCTGTGCGCCGCGACGGCTTGACGCTGATCGAAGTTTGCCTCGTATTGGCCCTGCTCATCGTCATCGGCTCCCTCGCCATTCCGTTGATGGGCGGATCGCTCAAACGTCAGGCGCTCAGTAGTGGCGCCGACCTGTTGCGAGCTGCATTCTCTCGCGCGCGGCTCCAGGCAATGCAATCCGGCCAAACGTTCGTCCTCCGTGTACAGCCGAAAGGTAGTTGGTATCAAATACTCCCCCTCGATCAGCTCGCCTTGCCCGAGAATCAGAATTCACCGACCGACGACGCGAATCCGGAACAATCTACCTACGATATCCTGCGCCTCTCGCGGAACCGCCTGCCCGAAGGCGTAATCTTCGCTCAATTGAACGTTTCGAATTCAAACGTGCTGTCCGCCACATTCGGATCGAGCAATGGCGGAACCTGGTCGGCCCCGATCCTGTTTCGGCCCGATGGCACCACGTCCGATGCTTCGGTGCTGCTGGTCAATGAGCCGGGTAACACGATCCGAGTCACATTGCGCGGCCTCACCGGGAGCAACGACGCCAGCGACGTCGGCAAGGAGGCCGTGCCATGAAACGACGGAGACAATTCCTATTTAGCGTCGGCGGCCACGCCGAATCTCTTTCGGATCGGCGTCGCTCGCGCAGAGAACATTCGGTTTGGCGATCGGCGCTAACGCCAATCCGCAAACCGCAATCATCGCCCAATCGCGCCTTTACGCTCCTCGAAATCATCCTCTCGCTGGCGATCCTCGCCGGTTCACTTGCGGCACTGGGCGAGGCGATGCGCTCGGCGACGCGGAGCGCCGCAAAAACCGAGGACGAAACACAGGCCCAAATTCTTGCCGAATCGATCATAAACGAATTTCAGGCCGGTTCGCGGGAACTCACTGCCGTCAACCAGGCTCAACTCGATACGTCGGATGATCCGCCATGGGTCTACTCCGTCAATATCGATCAAACCGATTACGACGAACTCGTAGCTGTACGAGTACGCGTCGAGCAACAGCTCGACGCACGCTTGCAGCCGGCGCACTTTGAACTCGTGCGGTGGATGCCGAATCCCGACTTTGTGCAGTCCAACACAAGCGATCAGCAAGGCGATGCGTCTAATTCCACCGGCAATTCCGGCAGCGCAACGGGAAGCGTGCAATGAAGCCTCGCCAAATTACAAGCAGTTTCAAATCCGATCGGAGACTGTCCCCTCTTGCGAAGTCTTCCGAGCAAAGGGGGACTGTCCACCTTTCCAAGAGCGGTTGTGAAACTACTTCGAAAAGAATGGCAGACGGACCGAGCCGGAGAGGGAGAGATGCACGCCCCCCGCGCGCGCATCACTTCCACTTCCACATTCTCCCACCTTCTTCCTCTTCAGAAGCCCGCCCACTACGCCGCCGCACCGGCTTCACGCTCTTCGAAATGATCCTCGCCATCGCCCTCTCAGCCATGGTTTTGACGCTGATCGGCATGGCAATCAACATGTACTTGGTACGCACCGACTCAAGCGGCAAACGGGTTGCCCAGGCCCAACTCGCTCGCACGATTCTGTCGATGATCGCCGACGACATTCGCGATACCACGATTTACAAGCCGCAGGACACATCATCCATCTCCAACCTCATGGCCAAGAGCGCCACGTTCGACGTCGACTCCATCGACAAACCCTCGTCCGGCAGCTCCGGCGCAACAAGTGGCGTCGGCGGAGCCACGGCCGCCGCTGGCGCTACCAGCGTATCGAGTAGTTCCAGCACCGGAACCAGCTCGGCGACCGGTCAGTCGTCCACGGGAACTTCCAGCAGCGACGACACCGCCGCAGACAACGTATTGCCGCTCGGCCTCAGCGGCGACCTGGACGAGCTCTACGTCGACACAACCCATTTACCCAAACAGGAAGAGCTGTTTTCCACAATCACCGGCTATACCAATGCGCCGTCACCCGTCGCGAACGGCGGATTGCCGACCGACGTCGGAGCCGGCGCCAGCTCAGGCATCGTTCCGCCGACGGACGTGAAAAACGTGCACTATTTCGTCCGCCCGGGCAACGCGGTGGAACCGGGCAGCGCGAGTGTTACCTCGCTCGACCCGGCCGCCCAGGAAAGCGCCGGCGGGCTCGTGCGGCAAGAAATTCCCCACCCCTTGCGCGAATTCGCGGAGAAGAACGGCGGCTCGGACGAGTTGGACTCCGGCCAAACGCTCATCGCGCCCGAGGTCGTGCATATCGAGTTTCACTACTTCGACGGCTCCCAGGTTGTCGACACCTGGGACATGCGCGAGCAAAAATCGCTGCCCACCGCCGTGGAAGTTTGCGTTTGGCTGCGCTCGCCCAACGCCGCCAACCAGCCGATCACCGACAACCTGGATACCGCGAGCCTGGCAAATTCGGCGCGCGAATATCGTGAAGTTGTATATTTACCAATGGCCCAAATGCTCAAGTCGGCCTCGTCCAATGGTTCTGGCGATTCGTCCTCGACCGATTCGACCGATATGACCGATTCGTCGTCAACTTCCGACGCGAGCTCGCCGTCATCAACTGGTTCCAGTTTTGATGACATGCAGTAGCAATTGCCCATGACTTCGCAAACGTCCATGCGATCGAAGCGGCCCAATCGCCACCGACGTGTTCGTCGTGGTAGCGTGCTCGTGCTCACGCTGATCGTTGTGGCCATGCTCACGCTCAGCGCGGCCGCATTCTTCGAGCGCATGATTGCCGAGCATCGGGCTGAACGCACGCACGGCCAGCAGCTCCAAGCAAAGGAACTGGCCGAATCCGGCATTGAGTATATCAAGGTATTGCTCACCAAAGATCCACAGGTGATCCAGGATTCAGGCGGCCTGTACGCCAATCCCAGCCTGTTCCAGGGCGTATTGGTCAACGACGATCCGATGGCCGCTTTCCGAGGTCGATTCACCATTCTGGCCCCCGACCTTACCACCGACGGCTACTACAACGGCATCCGCTACGGCTTGGAGAACGAATCCTCGCGGCTAAATCTCAACATGGTCCTTCTATCCGACAAAGCCCAACAAGGTAACGCTCACAAGATGCTCATGGCGCTGCCCGGAATGACCGATCCAATCGCCGACGCGATCCTCGATTGGATCGACCCCGATAGTGACCAGCGCGAAAACGGCGCCGAGCGCGACTATTACGCAACGCTCGCGCCGCCCTATGCTCCGCGAAACGGCCCGCTCGGCTCGATCGACGAACTGCTGCTCGTGCGCGGCGTAACGCCCGCCCTTCTCTATGGCGCCGATCTAAATCGAAATGGCGTAGTCGACGGCAACGAGCAAAACTTGGCCGCGATCGACAATGCCGATAATTCAACCGGCGAGCTGAACCGCGGTTGGGCCGCCTATCTCACCGTCGATAGCGCCGAAGCCAACGTCCGCCCGGACGGCAAACCGAAAATCAACGTCAACATGAGCGACCTCAACGAGCTGCATAAGGAACTCGTCGAGGTGCTCGATCCCGACCAGGCCGACTTCATCGTGGCCTTTCGTCAGGGAGGCGCCTACACCGGCAACGACAAGGGTGAACCCGTTTCAAGCGCAAAGGTCGATCTCACCCAAAAAGGCAACGAACAACTGACGACACTCCTCGACCTCATCGGAGCACGCACGCGCATCGCTCGCTCCACCCAATCGAGCGGCAGTTCATCCAGCAGCGGAAGCAAAACTGGCGACGCTCACGGCGGCGGGAACGATTCGCGCGGGTCCGGCGGTGACGGC
>DASZZA010000955.1:0-3063 GCA_035545135.1 Lacipirellulaceae bacterium
CCGGCCATGCAGCTTGTTCTCTCCGATTATAAAGGCCGTTGTAGAAAAAGGCGATTGGGTGATACGGCAATCGGCATCGTCGGATCAATCGGTTCAAGTCGAACCGTTAACCGGCCCGCGATTTGGCTCCATCTGGGGGAAAAGGAGGGTTCGACATACTACGTTTGCATAAGCACACATGAGTATCTAACAGCGTGTTGAAAAGCTGTAACCGGCCATTGTGAGGCGGGCAATTCTTAGAGGATGCCGGGGTCATAGACCCCGGCTACGAAGTATTTCAATCACCTGCTAACCCTGGGTGCTTATATCTATCCCGGTCAAAACCTACTTCCAGTATTTGAAATGACTGACATGCCCTCTGTAAACGACGACTCGAGCGATGACTCGTTGGTGGACAATCGCGCGACCTCGGGTGCGACGGTGCTCGAGCCGGGCGGCGAGGCGACTGAAAGCGCCGAGTGGACGGGCCTGCGCTGCGAAAAGTGCGCCGCGCCGCTGACTTCCGACATCGTGAGTATTTGCCGCAAATGTGGTTGGTATTCGAGTTTGGGACGGTTCGTCGAACTCGATCCCGATTGGGAAACGGACGAAGAGCCGAAAGACGCAGCAGTCGAAAAGCCGCAACTGACGCACGTGCGGGTGTGGCTCAATCTGCTGCCTCGTTGGGCGTGGATTATCATCGCCAGTGTATTGATCGTGGCGATCGAAAGCGTTGTCGCGCGATTGGTCACACCTGCTGGAAGCTCTTTTCGAACATTCTGGTCGGTCAGCCAATTGGGAATTGGACTGCTTGCGGTGGTGGTTTGTCACACGGCGAATTTTTTGGTACTTGCGGGTGAAGACGCCGACATCGGCTTTATGGACCTCGTGCTGAAACCGGTGAAATTGTGGATGCGCGCCGTTCATAGTTTGCCGACGCGACTCTGGGTTGCCGACGGTGCAGCTTGCGGCCTGGTGGCGGCCGTGCTTTCGCTGGCGGTCATCGGCGGCATTCCGTATGACCGGCTGTGGGACTGGGGTTTCAAGGAACGCCCCAAGCCGAATCTCATGGGCGCGGTGATGAACCGCGTCAAACAGCTCGACAACGGCGAAGGGAGCGACGATCTGGAAAAGTCGATTTCCGATTTCGCTGGCGACAAAGACGTCGAGGCGAATGACAAGCCGAAAGAAGATACGAAGCCGGAGCCCGCGAAGCCGCGAGAAGAGGCCGATTGCGTCATCCTCGGTTACCAGCTGGATCGCGATGGGCGGGTGGCGAGCCTGTTGCTCGGTACCGCCCATCGGGGAGATCTGGTCTTCGCCGGATACGTCACTCCTAAACTGACGGATAGCGAATCGAAACAGTTAGCCGGGATGCTAACCGCGATTCAAACTCAACGGCCGCTTATTCCGCTCCAAGAAAGCACTAACTGGGTGCAGGCGAAATACACTTGTCGAGTGCATTATGGCAAGCGGTCGAAAGATGGCCGTTTGCATGAGATAGAATGGGACAAGATGCTGGGGAGCATTGAACCGCGGTAGTGGCAGACACTCGGAGGGCGAAGCTCCTGCTGAGCCGTGAGAGGAAACATTCGGCTCGTCGGGAGCCTTGCCCTCCCGAGTTTTGAAGCAGCGCGTTATGCTCGCGTTATGGCGCGCGAACCGAACAGCTTCGATGAATTGTTCGTGCCGCTGGATATAACGGCCCAGGCCATCTCAGCCGATATTGGTCTGCCGCCGCTGCGGTTTTTTCCGCCGCCAACCTCGACTACACCGGAAGGTTTGCTTTGCATCGGCGGCGGGCTTTCGCCGGAATGGCTCCTCGACGCCTACCGGCACGGCATTTTCCCTTGGCCAATGTGGGAGGATGAGCCGATCGCGTGGTGGTCGCCCGATCCGCGAGCGATCATCGAGCTCGACCGGCTGCACGTGTCGCGTCGCTTGAAACGCACCATTCGCAGCGGGAGGTTTCGTGTGACGTGCGACCAGGATTTTGCGGGCGTCATTCATGGCTGCGCCAGGAGCGGCGACCGGCGGGGTAATACCTGGCTTACACCGGCGATGATCGCGGCTTATTGCCATCTGCACTCGCTGGGGTATGCGCATAGTGTTGAAGTATGGTTGGATGCCCCGCCCTCGATCGGAGGGAACCAATATCTTTCTCCCCCTCTCGCTCTGGGAGAGGGCCGGAGTGAGGGTGTATTGGTGGATTCGGCGCAAAGTGCCCTCACCCCTAACCCCTCTCCCAAAGGGAGAGGGGAAATGGGTGCGGAAGGGAGAGGGAAATTGGGTGCCAATGAGAGAGGGGAATTGGGTGCCAATGGGAGAGGGGAACTGGTTGGCGGAACGTATGGCGTCGCGATTGGCGGGCTGTTCGCAGCGGAAAGTATGTTTCACCGCGTGCGCGACGCGTCGAAAGTAGCGCTCGCGTACCTCGTTGCCCATTTGCGGGCTCGTGGTTATCAGCTTCTCGACGTTCAGCAATGGACACCGCACACGGGCCGACTTGGGGCCGTGGAAATTCCGCGGATCGAATACCTGCGGCGATTGGCGGTGGCGTTGAAAGCGAACGTCAGGTTTGGTGATCGGCTTGAGGGTGCGGTGTAGGTGCGGCATGCCGATTTGCATCTGTATCGCACCGCGAATCTTCAGCCGGGTGGGTTGAATGCGCTGGATGGGTGGGCTGTCCAAGGGCCGCTCGGACGCGGTTGATGCGGTCGTCAGTCCACCAATTGCGAAATTCTCGCACGTCGTCGGCCAGGCGACGGGCCTCGTCATCCATCAATTCAATCAATAATTGCCGTCGTGAATCGTCGCCGTCGCCGTTGGACCACGTGTCGAATCGCTGTCTCGCGGTCACGTGGTCCTGCACTTTGCCTAGGCGCTCTTGCAACTCCTCGACGATGGGATAAACGCCGTCGCGCAACTCAGATCCAAATGCCGGTGCAACCAGTTCGATCGTATAGCGCACCGCTTTGGCCCGAATTCGGAAGGCGTGCAGCGCCGCTTCGTCGGCCGATTCGTTCGGCATGGAATCGAGGAAGGGGTTGACGGCGTTGGCAAGCTTGTCGGCTGCCCAGTCGC
>DASZZA010000956.1:0-4496 GCA_035545135.1 Lacipirellulaceae bacterium
GGCGAGCGTCGACATCGTGCCCGACGCCCGTCTCAACGCCCTTTTGGTACACGCCAGACCGACCGATTTAGACACCATCGAGCAGCTCTTGAAAGTCCTCGACCAGCGGGTCGGGCCAGAAAGCGTTGAAGCCGAACCTCAACCCCGGCCAATTCCCGTGTACAACATGACGGCCGCCGACATGGCGCAAATCATCCAGCAGCTTTATCAGGACCGCATGACCGGGGCGAGCAGCGTCATGACGCCGCAAGAGATGATGAAAATGATCCGCGGCGGCAACAACGTGGAACAGCAGGTTCAAAAAATGTCGGTTGCCGTCGACACGCACAACAACGTACTGGTTGTTCGCGCGCCCGACCCGTTGTTCCAAGAAGTCAAGGCGATGGTGACCGAGTTGGACCAGTCTTACGCCGACTCGCCGCAAACGACTCGGGTGGTGGCGTTGCAGCATACGAATTCCGAAGCGGTGCAGAAAGCGCTCGCTTCGATGTTGACCAACGTGCAGACCAGCACCACGCCGGCGCAAGGAACCTCCGCAGCCCAAGCGTCTCACACTACTTCCTCGCACAACGACGAGGACACGCCGGAAGAGCGCATGCGGCGGGCAATGCGACACAATTGGGAAATGCTTCAAGAGATGCGCCACATGCAGGAGGGCGGCGATCGCGGCGGATTTGATCGCAGCCGCTTCTTTGGCCGTGGCTTCCGCGGTCGCGACAGCGGCGGCGATAGTAGCCGTGGCGAAAGCGGCCGGGGACGAGATCGGTCGCGCTAATCGCGTCATTCCGGGCCTGCCACTGGCTCTGCCAGTGCGCGGAGTTGCAATTCGATGAATGCACTGGCGGAGCCAGTGGCACCCGACCAATACCGATTCGGCACATGGCGCCTGTCGACAGCTGTTGGAGTAAAATGTGGCGTCGATTCAGGTTTAAGAGGTCGTGGGAGAGGGTTGGAGTGAGGATGCCCTGGAATCGAGAGGGAGTTTTGTTGGAGACTCTTACTTCCGCTTGGCGGCTTCTTTCGCCGTTATCATCCCGTCGTTGTTCAAGTCCCAGCGGCGAAACTCGGCCACCATCCTTTCCGACCAGTAGTGGCTAAATTCACTCATCGACACTTGCCCGTCGCCGTTCGCGTCGCGCGAGCGAAGCTCGCTCGGTAACTCCAGTTTGCGCTCCGCTACTGGAGTAAAGCGGTAGGAGCGACGTTTGTCGCCCGACTTGCCAGTCGATCCGGTCAGCACTCGGCCCGCCATTGGATCGGACGTCGTCGTGGTGTGACTTTCGCCGCTCGAATCGCCCTCGCCCCGTCCGAATCCAAATCGGCTAAAGCGCTCGTGCCGACTACTCCGCCCGGAATCGCTACTCGCCGTTGACGGACTGCTCGTACCGACGGACCGGTTCGCAGCGACCGCGCCGCTGTTGCGGTACATCACGAGCTCATCGACGGTGATCTTGCCGTCGTGGTTCAAATCCTCAGCCTTGGCCGAGCTGCCCAAAGAGCCCTGCTCGTCCGGCTCAAGGATCATGTCGCCATTCTTGTCGTTCTGCTTGACCAGGCTTGTGGCCCATGACCGCGCGTCGAAACGGGTCGCTACCCCGCTGGTGGATGAGGTTGCAGTCGACGTGGAATTGCTGGAAGTGCTGGTGCGCGACGAACTGCTCGCCGAAGTCGAACTCGTAGAAGACGCATTCGAGCTGCTGTTATCGGACCGGTCCGCACCGTGCCGCCCCCCTTCGCCGCGAGATCGGCCGGTGCGCCAGTCCCAGCGGCCGCGTCCGCCGCCCCGCCGATGTGAGTGGTCCCGCCCCTCCTCGCGGGAATCGGGGTCGTGCCGTGAACTCTGGTCCGTCGATTGGGCCCGGGCCTGTTGCGTCCGGTCCAACGATCCGACGGCGGCCCAACTGATCCCGGCGACTGCCAGCATCATCAGAAGATTCAATCGGTGAGCCATAATGATTTAAACCGCAAAACCGAGGCTTGGTTTCGGCAACGCGTTTTGCCGCCTATTATTGCCATTTTAATCAACCGCAGCCACCCCTGTGCGGACGGTCGACGAGCAATGAGAATGAACAATCCGGCGGCCAGTACATTGCCGGCGTCGCCACCCTGCTAGAAATCAACTCTGAGTGCCGCTCCGAACTCCACATGCGTGCTGAAGTCATTGCCATTGGCGACGAATTGACCAGCGGGCAACGGCTGGACACCAACAGCCAGTGGCTCAGCGAGCGGCTGGGCGAGATCGGTATCCCGGTTGCCTTTCACACGACCGTCGGCGACGATTTGGAAAATAGTATCGCGGTTTTCCGTACCGCGATGGAACGGGCCGAAATTGTGATCAGCACCGGCGGGCTCGGCCCCACGGCCGACGACCTCACACGCGACGCCATCGCCGCCGCCGCAGGCGTTGAGCTTGTGCAGGACGATGCGGCGCTCGCCCACATCCGAAACGTGTTCGCCCGGCGCAAGCGTTCGATGCCGGAGCGAAATGTCGTGCAGGCCCAGTTCCCGCGCGGCAGTCGCGTCGTTCCGAATCCGGACGGCACTGCCCCCGGCATCGATTTGACGGTGCCGCAGCGTTCGTTCACCCCTCCCCGGTCTGGGGAAAGGCAAAGGGAGAGGCATTGCCGAGTCATCGCTTTGCCGGGTGTGCCGGCCGAGATGGTCACGATGTGGCAGCAAACGGTCGGGCCTGCGCTTACCGCCGCACTACCGGAACAGCGAGTCATCTGCCATCGCCGCATCAAGAGTTTCGGCGCGGGCGAAAGCGACATCGAGGCCATGCTTCCCGACATGATTCGCCGAAAACGGGAGCCGCTCGTCGGCATCACGGTCAGCGGGGCGACGATCACGCTCCGCATCACGGCGAGCGGGTCGAATGAAACGGCGTGCCGTCGCACGATGGAACCGACCGTGACTCAAATTCGCGAGACGCTAGGCGTCCTTGTTTTCGGCGAGGAGGATGATGAATTGGAAAACGCGGTTGTGCATCTGCTGCAGTCGCGAGGCCAATCGGTCGCGGTAGCTGAATGGGCGACTGACGGATTGGTGACGCAGTGGCTCGCCGCAGCCGACACAACTGGTAAATGCCTACGCGGCGGATTGGTCGCGGGAGACGAGACAACGCTCGCCTGTCTGCTGGGCGTAAATGCGACCGACGACACGATCTCTGGGCCGGAAGCGGCCCGTGCAATGGCTCGGGCGATTCAACAGAAGACGAGCGCCGATTACGGCTTGGGCGTCACCTTCTATTCAGGCAGTGGGCCGGATGCCGCAAGCGACCGCAACATAGATCAAAACGGCGCGTTGCACGTGGCGCTAGCCTCGGGCGACAATGTACGCGCGAAGAGCTTTCCACTAGGAAGCCATCCGGCGATCACGAAAATTCTTTCGGCAAAACGGGCACTTAACGTGCTCCGGCTTGCATTGCTGAATAGCCCTATTTGACTCAACTTGGGTTCGTAGTCTGTCGGTGCAGGGATACCATTACACAAACATACGGCGTCACTCGCCGTGCCTCTGCTACTTCATCGAAAGCTTTGACTTGAATCGCATTCGCTTAGCTGCCGCCGCCGTCAATCAGACGCCAATGGCCTGGGACACCAACGGCCAGCATATCCGTGCCGCAATGGCCGCGGCGCGCGATGCCGGCGTTGGCATCCTATGCTTACCTGAGCTATGCGTTACGGGTTACGGCTGCGAGGACATGTTTTTTTCCGCCGGCGTGCAACATACGGCGCTCGACATGCTGCAGAAGCTCGTTCCCGATACGAAGGGGCTCGTCACGTGCTTTGGTTTGCCCGTTCTTTACGAGGGCGCCGTGTACAACGCGGTGGCCGTGGCCTGCGATGGCCGCCTGCTGGGGCTCGTCGCCAAGCAACACCTGGCGGGTGACGGCATCCATTACGAGCCGCGATGGTTTCGCCGCTGGCCCGCGGGCGTCGTTGGTCGTATCGAAATCGGTGGGCAAGAATATCCACTCGGGGACCTGCTGTTCGACGTTGGCGGAGTGCGGATCGGCTTTGAGATTTGCCGCGACGCGTGGGTCGCCGATCGCACGGGCGCCAAGCTCTCGCAACGCGGGGCCGACGTGCTGTTGAACCCCAGCGCGAGCCATTTCGCATTTGCGAAGCAGCAAATCCGCGAGCGGTTCGTGCTCGAAGGCTCTCGGGCGTTTTGCGTCAGCTACGCCTACGCCAACCTGCTCGGTAATGAAGCGGGCCGCTCGATCTACGACGGCGGCACGCTCATCGCGATGGGCGGCAAAATGCTGGCCCGCGGGCCGCGCTTTTCGTTTACCGATTGGCTGCTGACAGCAGCCGTGATCGATGTGGATCAGACACGCCGAGCGAAAGCCGAGAGCTTTCTCGATGCGAATCCCCGGCCGGCGGCAGACAATGAGGCGGGTACGGTTGTGACGGACTTCAAGTATCAAGGCGTGGAGCAACCTGTTGGCGCGGCAAATGAGATCATGAGCCGAAAGACCTCAGCCCAACCAA
>DASZZA010000957.1:0-2044 GCA_035545135.1 Lacipirellulaceae bacterium
CGACGTGGCGGCAGGTGCTTGAAAGCGGTCGAACTTCTCCTCTCAACCGTCGTCCCTTAACCGCTTAGGGCCTATCCGAGAACCCTCTCCCTTTTGGGAGAGGCAGGGTGAGGGTGCCTTGTTCGCCGTCAAATTACCCTCACCCCAACCCTCTCCCAGTGGGAGAGGGGGAAAACCGACGGGCTCTTAGAGTGCGCCCTGCAGCGCTTCCATCGCCGCATGATAATCGGGTTCGTTCGTCACTTCGCTGACATACTCGGCATGCGCGACTTTTCCGTTCGCGTCGAGCACGAACACGGCCCGGCACTCGATCTTCAGCTCCTCAATTAGAGTGCCCCAATTGGTTCCAAAGCTGCGGTCCTGATAATCGCTGCCGACGCGCATGTTCTTGATGCTCTCGGCACCGCAGAAGCGATTCATGGCGAAGGGCAGATCCATGCTTACCGTGAGAGCGTTCACGCGATCTCCCAGCGCCGCAAGTTGCTCGTTGAACTTTTTCGTTTGCATGGCGCACACGGCCGTATCGAGCGACGGCACCACGCTGATAATGGCCGGCTTGCCCTTGATATCGGCTAGCGTGATCTGTTTCATGCCACCTTCGAAGAAATTCACCTTGAAGTCCGGCGCCGCCTGCCCCTCCTTAACTTCGTTGCCCGCTAACGTCAGCGGTGCGCCCTTAAACGTGATGACTCCGGTACGTGACATGACAAATACCTTTCGTGTACGGGCCGAAACTGAGAATGTGCAAAATCTCAGTATCCTGTTTTATGACGCAGCCGCAAGGGGCAGACGGATATCCAACACGGACAAAGACGACTTCCGCTTGTGGACCGGGATTGGCGCCGCCTTACGCCCCTAGCGCCATTCGATAACAGTGGTCAAACAGCAGCTCGCACTCGGCTTGCTGAATGTCGAGACACAGCTCGCCGGCGTCGGAGAGGCCGCATACAGCGGCCTGGCATATATCCACAAACGCGAATGGGTCCCAAGTTCCGACGGAAACAAACCGCCGAACGATTTGCTCGTGGCCACGCGCGGCGGCCAGCTTCGCGGCACGCTGACAAATTAGATCGAATACTGGATGGTGCCCCACGTGCCGGAACCAATATTTGGCGTTGGAGAAGTCGCGTTCGCGCCGGTGCATGATGGCGTGCCAGAAACTGCCCGACGTGGTGTCGATTCCTTGGCTGACCGTGTGCGATTCATCGAGATAATCGTGCAATAGCCACACACCGGCGATGCAGCAGGTGGCCATATCTACATCCGCCAGCGGCGCGCGGCCAGATTTCGCCGCGGCGTGCGCGAACGCCGCCTCGACGGATAACCCCCGCAATGCCGCGAGCGCTCGGCTATCCGGCGTGCCCTCATCAAGCGCTCGGCGCCGGTCGGTCTGGAGCAGCGGCCCCAAAACGGGCCCGTACGCACTGGCTTCAAATGAAATCACGGGCGACAGCCCAAATTGGACGAGCAATAGAATAGTCGCGCGGTTAACATGCGAACTAACATAGCTGCGGCGGCACGGCCGTGCCAAGCGGCTGGCGTGGTTGTACCAAATTGCTTTGCTTTTCAGGTCCGCATTTGTTAGATTGTGGGCGGTTTGATGTCGCGGGCCAGTCGGGCTCAAACCAAGCGGCGAGTCTCGATGCGGCCCTGGAAACTTGGGCTCCGCCTTCGAATAGGATCGCGGGTGCTCACTTGGTACCGCCAGAAGTGGCGCAGTCAAACCGTGGCTACGATTTGCGTTTCACAGCAAAGGAGCCACTGCCAACGCGCCATGTTATGGATCGGATCGTCAGCGCGCTGGCTATGGACAGCAACACCCTAACTCAACGCGTTTAGGCGTGCGGTAACGACGCACTCGTCGGTGCGGAGTCAAATCGAGTTGACGCGGAGCGCTTTACCGCGTCCGCGTCATCATCCGGCGATTGCGGCCGATGTGGGGCGGTTGCTTTGACTCAGACGGCGCTACGGATTTGGCCAGATCGGCGTACTTCGCGGCGTTTTTGGTCTCGCCCATTTGTTGGTACATGGTGGCCAGGTTGCC
>DASZZA010000958.1:0-2313 GCA_035545135.1 Lacipirellulaceae bacterium
CGTTCCCCGAACAGGATCTGCCGTTGCCAGAAGCTGCCGATATGTCTCCAGTCGGCAGCCATACCATTAGCGATCAATCGATCACACCCGATGACAACCGGGGAGCCCACCAATGAGTAAACGTTTGGAAGTGCCAGCGGAATTAGTATTCTTAGTCGAAAAACGCGATGAGGAGAAAGAGCGCCGCTCCGATGAGCGGCGGCGTGCTTCGGGCCGCGGACCATCCGGCACGAAATCAGCAAGTACACCGGAACGCCGAAAAAAATCGGACCGTCGACGGAAGCGGCGCCGGAAGTCCGATTCGTAGCCGTTTATGGGAACTCATAGTTCCATCGCTCGCTACGAAATCGCGTCGCGACCAATTCATTTACCCGCGACATCGGAACTTCATCGAGTTCGGTGGTTCCACTCCAAGCCGCTCGCACCGCATCGGCAAGCTGTCGCCGGCTGGCAGGCACGTTCATGACAAATTCACGATGCGATCGCGCATTGCGATAACCCGGTTGTCGCGGCGGCGCCAGCAAATATCTTTCCATGAGCGGCAGGTCGAAGTCGTAAAGCAGCGTGCCGTGATACAGTAGATGTGTGCGCTTCACTCGCATGCTATTTCCCGAGAATTTTCGGATCGAGCGTACGCATCTTCCTCCCTGCTCCCTGCTCCCTGCCCCCTGCACAATCACCAGGTCGCTCGTGCCTGCCATGGAAACAGTCCCAACATGGTTCAGCAGTGGAGCAAGGGATGTTGAAAGACGTCCCAATACGAACGCGTGCGCGCGGCTGATATCTCGTAACGCTGGCCGCCGCTCGTAACTCAAAACAATCGCGTACATCAGACAGCCGGGGCCAGCCACGATAGCCGCGCCGCCGCTCGAACGCCGGAAAATGGGAACGCGCTCCTGCCGGCAGGCTGCTTCGTTGACCTCATCCTGCACGCGGGATGACCGCCCGACGACGACCATCGTCTGCGGCGATTCCCACAGACGCAAGAATTCCAGGTCAGAATGCTGCTCTTCGGCTGTTTCCAGCAAGGCCTCATCGAGCGCGAGATTTGCGGCCAACGTCGGGAGCGTAAGGTCGAGGTATTGCATCTGGCTAATGTGTCGCAGCCGCGACGGGCTCGCTCCTTCCGGGTATAATTGGTGCGTTTGCTCAGTCCTTTAGCCCGCGCGTGATCACTCCGAATGAACGATTCTAGCCTATTTCCTGCCCAAAATTCGACATTTCAATCGCGTCCGCCATTGGGCGAAGACCTGCTGCCGCCGGTCGAGGAGCCGTCGGCCAAGTTCATTATTCAGCTTTTCGTCGTCCCGGCATTGATCGTCATGCTGATCGTTGCGGTGTGGCTGGCATTTACCTGGGTAGTCCGCAGCACGGAACTGGGGCCGGATCAACTCATCCAGGGCATCGAGCAGGGGCCCAATGTGGCGCGGTGGCAGCGCGCCCGCGAGCTGGCCGAACTGCTACAAGACAAACGGTATCCCGAATTCCGGCAAAGTCGTACCGGCGCCGCCCGCCTGGCGCAAATGCTCGCTCGCTCGCTCGATCAAGCTGACATGGGCGAGGACGACATCGAATTTCGAAAGTACCTCGCCGCCGCGCTCGGTAATTTCGACGTTCAGGAAGGCACCGGCGTGCTACTCAAGGCGGCCAGTACGAATCGCGACACGCGCGAACAGAAAGTACGCGACGCGGCGATTCAGGCCATCGCCGTCCGGGCCTACAATCTGGCCCACCTCGTTCCGCCGCAAAAACTTGCGGATCCCGCGCTGGAACCGGCGCTCGTTCACCTTGCCTCGGACTCCGACCCGGTGATCCGATTTCAAACGGCGTACGCGCTGGGGCAACTCGGTACGCCCGCCGCCATCAAGCAGCTTGAATCCATGGTCGACGACCCCGATCCCGGCACGCGTTATAATGCAGCCGTCGCGCTGGCACATCGCGGCAACGCCAAATCGATTGAAACGCTGGCCGAGATGCTCGATTGGAAAGAATCGGCCGGCGTGCGCAGCGAAGCTGAGGAGGGTCGACCGTTCAAGCGAACCGTCATCATCGTCAGCGCGATCGACGCCACGCACGCCCTGGCCAGACAAAATCCGAATGCCGATCTGTCGCCCCTAATCTCCGCGCTGCAGCAGCTCGTGTCGACCGATACCAACACGCTGAAGAAGTCGTACGTCTCGCCACGAGTCGTCGCCGACGCCAAACTCGCGCTCAATCAATTGAAGCCGGGAAAGTAGTTCGCGGCATCATCCCAAGCGCTAACGTCGGCTCGCTGTTTTGCGGCGTCACTCTGTACCGGTTGTACCGCCTGCG
>DASZZA010000959.1:0-4894 GCA_035545135.1 Lacipirellulaceae bacterium
GACCTTGCTGAGAACTCCGACGTTCGTGGCTGTATGGTGATCAAGCCTTGGGGCTTTGCCATTTGGGAGAACATTCAGCGTCGCCTGGATGCCATGTTCAAAGCCACCGGCCACGAAAACGCGTACTTTCCGCTGTTCATCCCGATGAGCTTTCTGGAAAAAGAGGCGGAGCACGTCGAAGGGTTCGCGAAAGAGTGCGCCGTGGTGACCCACCACCGGCTTGAGCCGAAGCCTGGCGGCGGGTTGCAGCCGGCGCCTTCTGCCCAGTTAGAAGAACCGCTCATTGTGCGGCCCACCAGCGAGACGATCATCGGCGCGACATTCGCCCGTTGGGTACAGTCGTATCGCGACCTGCCGATTCTGATCAATCAATGGGCCAATGTGGTGCGCTGGGAACTGCGAACCCGGCTGTTCTTGCGCACTGCCGAGTTTCTTTGGCAGGAAGGACACACGGTACACGCGACCGAAGCCGAGGCCCGCGAAGAGACGATGCGGATCCTCGACCTGTACGCCGATTTCGCCGAGTACACGATGGCAATGCCCGTCGTCAAAGGCGAGAAAACTGCGGGCGAGCGATTCCCCGGCGCGGTGAATACGTACGCCATCGAAGCATTGATGCAGGACCATAAGGCGCTGCAGGCCGGCACGTCGCACTTTCTAGGTCAAAACTTCGCCCGCGCGCAGGACATCAAGTTCCAGGATGAAAACGGTCAGGCGGTCTACGCGTGGACGACTTCGTGGGGCGTTTCCACACGGCTGGTCGGCGGCCTCATCATGACGCACGGCGACGACGATGGCCTGGTGCTGCCGCCGAAGCTGGCCCCGGCGCACGTCGTCATCCTGCCGATTCATCGCAGTGAAGACGAACAATCTGAAGTCATGACCTTCTGCGCAATGTTGGAACGCGAACTCGCGAGCCAGATGTACGCCGGCGAACCGATCCGGGTGCGAATCGACAACCGCGACATCCGCGGCGGCGACAAAAAGTGGCAATGGGTGAAGCGCGGCGTGCCGATCCGCGTCGAAATCGGCCCACGCGATGTGGCGAGCGGCAAAATCTCGTTCGGCCGCCGCGACGTGTCCGGCAAACTCGAAGCGGCACGCGCCGACTTCGTCGCGATGCTGCCCAAAATACTCGACGATATTCAGCACAACCTGCTGCAGCGAGCGCGACAGCTACGTGAGCAAGCCACCGCCCGAATCGACAGCTTGAAGCAGTTCGAGGAGTTTTTCACTCCGAAGAATGAGGAGCGGCCCGAAATTCATGGTGGCCTCGCGTACGCGCATTTTGTCGAATCGTCCGAGATGGAGGAAAGGCTCAAGACGCTCAAGGCCACCATCCGTTGCGTTCCGCTCGCCGGTGAAGACGAACCAGGCAAATGCATCTTCACGGGCCAGCCGAGCAAACGCCGCGGCGTGTTCGCGAAGGCATATTAATATTTGCCGCAAAAAGCACAATAAGACACAAAAAGTTCAGACAATTATTGCAATAGAACCGGACGGTCACTGCGGAATTTGATGTGACTCTGCGTGTTTTTCATGGCCAGGCATCATGGGTGAGATACATGCCCCAGCATCGGTCCTGCTAGTCATCGCGGTCAGCACTCGGCACGAGGCGGCACTAGAATGGGCGCGGAAACGGTGTACTGACGGCTATGGGCCAATCGCGCTCTCCAGTCAGCTGTTCGACTTCACAGAAACCGATTACTACACCGCCACGATGGGCCGCAACCTCAAGAAGCAGTTCATTGCTTTCGAGCAGCTCATCGACCCCGCACTGCTAGCGAGTATCAAGTGTCAGACCAACAATTGGGAAGCCGAATATGCTGCTCTCGGGCGGCACGCGGAGCCGCGGCCGCTGAACCTCGACCCCGGCTACTTGACGCCCGCTAAACTCGTCCTCGCCTCGACGAAAGATCACGCACATCGCGTTTATCTAAGAGACGGTATTTTCGCTGAAGTGACGCTAATCTATCGAAAGCGGCATTGGCAACCGCTCGAATGGACGTATCCAGATTATCGCCGCGACGACTATCAGCGGTTCTACACGCAATGCCGCGAATGGCTGTTGAATTGCGGCCCGCGTACCGGAGGGGTAGAATAACCTGAACAGTGCTTAACTGCGGTTCGTAGAATGGTTTGTGCGTATAAGGTGTAGGGACTTTCATGCGAATCATCAGCGCGGTAGTCGTAGCCGCAGTTGTCGGAGTTTTGGCCGGGGCCGCGATCGCCTACGTCGAAGTGCGTTCCGATCACGACGCGCTCGATAAGCTTTCCGATGCGGGCTCGCCCGACACCACAGCGACCGCCGAAAAGAACTCCCCTCGCATTCTGGTGCAGCAGCCCCACTACGATTTCGGCACGATGCAACGCGGCACCTCTAAGTCGCACGAGTTTCTAGTCCAAAATGTCGGCGCCGCGCCGCTGAAGCTGCGTAACGGCGGCACCACGTGCAAATGTACGATGTCGCAGGTGCCGGAATCTGCGATCCCACCGGGCGGGTCGACGAAAATCAAACTCGAGTGGAAGGCAAAGGTTGACCAGGGGCCGTTCCGCCAGACGGCCACGATTCTTACGAACGATCCGACTCAATCGCAAGTGGAGCTATCTGTCGACGGTCAAGTGTTGCCCATCAGCGGAGTCGAACCGCCGGATTTCCTCTTCGATAAGATTTCGGTCGGCGAGACGAAGTCGGCCCACGTCTATGTGATGGCAATGCTCCAAGATACGCTTACGGTCACCGACCCGCAGTTTTCCGACCCAACGGTACGCGGGAAGTTCAACGTGGATATTAGCCGCGCCACAAAGAGCGAACTTCCCAACAAGAATGCTAAGCAAGGCGTGCGTGTGACCGTTACCGCGCTGCCTAATCTACCCGTCGGACGCCTTGCGACGTGGTTGACGCTGCACACGAATCTTCCCGATGCCGAGAAGCTCGATATTCCGCTCATCGGGCAGGTTGTGGGCGATATTAGCGTGAGCGGCATTACCGGTTGGAATGAAGATGAAGGGGTGCTCGTAATCGGCAGCGTGAAAAGCAGCGAAGGCGGGCACGGCAAGGTGAACCTCATCGTACGCGGCCCCGATGCGGAGAACGTCAAGTTTGGCGTGAAATCCGTAATTCCCAAGGAGCTCAAGGTCACGATCGGCAAGCCGCAGAAGCTTCGCGATGAGCTTGTTCATGTTCCGGTCGATATCGAGATTCCGCCCGGCACGCCCCCAATGGTCCATCTCGATACCGCGCAGGGCGATGCCGCACACATCGTGTTTTCAACAACGCACCCCAAGATCAAAGAGCTGTCGCTGCCGGTGCGGTTCGCCGTCGAACGCTAACCCGTGGAGCAAGCCTTTCGGCCTTCCGCGGATGCAGTCTTTCGGTAGACAGGAGGTCGTGCCTTTCTTCCCATGCTCAAACGATACACACAACTGAAGGTCCTGGCGGTCGCCGCACTCCTGCTGGGTGTTGCCGTCGCGGCCGATGCGCTGCGCGGCGAGCCGGCGGCCGATCAAGATAAAAAAGCATCTACGGACACAACCGAGCACAAGCACATTGATCCCGTGGCTGTCAACGGGCCGATCTTCGTCGGCTGGCCGAAACCGAATGTCGCTCTGGTGTTCTCAGGGGAACAAAACGGCTACTTGGAACCATGCGGCTGCGCCGGTTTGGAAAACCAAAAGGGAGGATTGAAACGGCGTTTCACGTTCATCAAGCAGTTGCGCGATAAAGGTTGGAATGTCGTGCCGATGGACCTCGGCGGCCAGGAAGTCCGCACGGGCGTGCAAGCCGAGTTGAAAGTCGACTTCACCCTACGCGCGCTCATCAAAATGGGCTATGCGGCCGTCGGCATCGGACCTGGCGACCTGAGAATCGATTTGCTGCAAATTGCCATCAATCTGGACCCGGCGACCAATCCGCTCGTCTCAGCCAACGTCGGAATTGGCGATTTCAACAGCGGCCTCACGAAGCTATACAAAATCGTCGAGGTCGGCGGTATGAAGATCGGCATCACCTCGATTCTCGGTAAAAAGACGATCGCCGCACGAAAAATGGCCGGCGATCTCACCCTGTTGGAACCCTATCAGGCGATTCCCCGGATCCTGGCAGTGCTTCGTAATCAGGGGTGCGACCACCTCGTTCTGCTCTCGAATGCCGAACCGGATGAAACGAAAGATCTAGCCCGGCGATTTCCGGAGTTCGATTGGGTGATGACGGCACACGGCGCAGAAGAACCTCCCAAAGAGCCGGGAAAGATCCAAGGCGTGAATTCGCATTTGGTCGAAGTGGGACAAAAGGCTGAGTACGTTGTCGTCGTCGGGCTTTACAAAAATGGTGATACGCCTTTCCGCTATCAACGCGTGCCACTCGATCATCGCTTTGCCGACGCGCCCGAGATGCAGCGGATGCAGGTCGAGTACCAGCACCAGCTCCAAACGCTCGGCTTGCAAGGCTTGGGACTAAAGCCGGTGCCGTACCCGAGTGGCCGCAAGTTCGCTGGCAGTAAGGCTTGTGCCGATTGCCACACGCGCGCGACGGAAGTTTTCGAAAAGACCCCGCACGCGCACGCGACCGAAACTCTCGTAAAACTTAACCCGCCTAGGCAATTCGATCCCGAATGTCTCAGTTGCCACGTGACCGGATGGGACGCACAAAAATTCTTCCCCTATGAGTCCGGCTATCTGGGCTTGAAACAGACACCCGATCTCGTTGGCAACGGCTGCGAAAATTGTCACGGCCCGGCCGCTCGCCACGTTGCCGCCGAGAGCGGGGAAATTGAGGTTACCGACGCCGAAAAGGAAAAGCTTCGCGCCGCGCTTCGGCTAAAAATCCTTCCAAACGAGGGAAACAAGACGGGCCAGGTTTATAAAGACGGCAGCGTGGTCGATCTGTGCATGC
>DASZZA010000960.1:0-8789 GCA_035545135.1 Lacipirellulaceae bacterium
ACTGGATTTGTGCGGCATGTATGCGAATTCTGGGCATGCAGCAGTAGTTGGAAAGCCGACCACGTCGATGCAATCCTTGACGCTGAACGGGAGTCCGTAAAGTGGCAGGGAATCGCACTCGCCAATCCTGTCATCCAGGGCACGGGCTGCAGTCGTCGCCTGGCCGGGATCGACGGTCGTTATCCAGACACTGGTTTGGTCCGGGTCCTGCAGGCGTGCAAATACATGATTCACGGCATCTGACGGCCGAAGCTCACCTCTTCTATAGGCCGCACGCAGTGCGGAAGGTGAAATGTCGATCATAAACTGGCTTAGTCTAATCCGGCGGAATGATGAGCGAAGCAAGTGGGCTGGATAGCTTCTCTGTTTTTACATAAGCGTAGCGGTAGGCATAAAACGTTAGGTGCTGTGCTACTTCCAGCAACTAATTGCCTGATCGTTCGGCGGGAACCTGATCTGAAATTGCTCGGAATTTTAACTGGCTAGCGATTTGTCCTCGATGGCCGCAGGTACTTGCAGGAGCCATCCGAGGTTTACGTTTGGTATGAGTGTCCAAAGTCGCTGCCAAGGTCCTGCTTTCGTCGCGCAATAGTCTGATTACTTCTGTTGTAAACCCGGCCAGCCTGCCGTCCGATGAAGCCGGAAGTGCTCAGCCCAGGCGGTCCAAAGTTTGGGGGCAAGCTCAAATGCGCAACAGACTCTCCTCATCCCTGGATGAGATAAAGGGGCTCAGGTCGCCATCCGCCGAACGGGCGAAGACGTCGATCACGGCATGAGCCCTCGCCGCGACACACCGCTCGAAAAGCTCGCCGGCCTGGGATACTTTTAGGAGCAGCTAGGGGCGGAAGTAGTCGCCAAGCGTTGCTGCCAAAGTCCTGCTTTCATGGCGCAACAAGCCGATTACCTCTGTTGTCGCGCGGCTCGCGGGGCGCATGTTTGGTGTTGCCAGCACGAGCTGACGCGCGATCGGGGGATCTATGATGCGCGCCGCATCCAGCGATCCGGATCGGATGCGAGGCAACACGGCGTGCAGCGGCAGGATCGTATAGATCTGTCCGTGCGCTACCAGCTCCATCGTGCTGGGAACACTATCCATTTCGAAGCAGATTCGTGGCTGTACCTTTCGTGCGGCGCAGGCCCGCTCGATCGTGGCCCGATGGTGGTTCGGCAACCCGGGAAGTATGAGCGGTAATGTCGCCGCCACTGCGAGCGAAACGATCCCGCTTTCTGTCGGAAGATCGCCCCGTCTGCCGACAAGGTAGAGTTCAGGTTTGAACAGCGGCTCCGATGTTGGTGGATGAAAGCGAGTGGTCTCGTAGAGTATGCCAATATCGACGCGGCCAGTCGTCAGCCACTCGTCAATGTGGTGCGTCAGTCCCTCAAGAATGCGAATCTGAATGCCGGCAAATTGGCGACGCACACGATCTAAAAACGGCGTCAAAAGCATCGGACCGAGAGAGGCGAGCACTGCCACCGAAACATCCCCCGTGGGCACGGATCGGTAGGCTTGCATGTCTTGCGCAAACTGCTCCGCCGCTAGCAGCAGGGCTTTTGCGCGCGGCAATATTTCCAGTCCGAACGATGTAGGTGTCACGCCATGCCCGGTTCGATGGAACAGCGCTTCCCCAAATTGGCCTTCGAGTTCTCGTATGTGTCGGCTAAGCGCGGATTGCGCAATGCTCATTACAATCGCCGCCCGGCTAAAGCTGCGCAGCTCCGCAATTCGAACGAACGAACGCAGGCGACGTAAATCTACCTCGGGAGCCATCATCTCGATTCGGCATAACTCATAGATGTATTATGATAGTAGATCATAGGTTGGAGCAAGCGTACGGTCCCCCAAAAGGTTGTTCCTGCCAGGCTCAAGAGGTCCGGAAGGGAGCGCGCCGCGAAGCCCGAAAGAGTTTTTTCTTTATCTATGGGCTTCGCCGATCGGCCCGCTCGAGGGGGGAGACAATGAAGTTGCAAGGACTTTGGTCGCTTTTAGGGTCGCTGGCCCTCTTCATGATCGCGCTGGCAGGGTCCGCGGACGCGGACGAAAGCAAGTCGGTTGCATCGGTTCGCATTGGTGTTTACCAGGCTAGCGTCTGGTCATTGCCGATATTCGCCGCAGAGAATCAAGGTTTCTTTGCCAGGAACGGCTTGCATGCCGATCTCATTCCGGTGGCAAGCGGTCCGAACGCGTTGGCTGCTCTCGCCGGCGGCAGTATCGACGTGTTTTCGGCCTCGCCGGAGCTTGTTCTGCCGGCGATAGCCCGCGGCGTGCGGGTGCAGATCATCGCTGGGACGACCAAGATGTTTTGGGAACTCTTGGCCAACGACGACGTCCCAAAGCCCTCGGCAACTTACCCGGACAGCTTGCGCGTCTTGAGGGGAAAAAAGATCGGGGTCATCGCCCTGGGGTCAAACTCCGACGCCATGTTGCAAGCTATGCTTACCGATGCCGGGGTTCCGTTGAGTGACGTCACCAGATTGGCCGTCGGTATAGGCCCCACGGCGGCGGCGGCTCTTGAAAAGAACCTGGTACAGGCGATTGTTACCGCCCCTCCTGCAAGCTACGACACCCTCGCAGGCGGCCATTCCTACGTCCTTGCCGACCTTCGCAACCCGGCGATCGGTCCCGCGTCCATTCGCGGAGCGGACTATGAAGCGAGCTGGGCGGAGGCGGAATACGTCACGGCCCACCCCGCCGTAATCAAGGGACTGCAAAAGGCACTCAGCCAAGCCGTAGAGTGGCTGCAGACGCCCGCCTATCATGACGCGGTAGCAAAGTTTGTCGCCACGGTAATGCCAGATCCAGCGATCGTGAAAAACATCGACACCGTCATGTCCGAAAACATCGGCGTCTTCACGGCGGCCTACAGCAACAAATCGTTTGATGCGTTTAACGCATTCGATGTTCGGTACGGTTTTCTTGAAAAGCCTTTGACGAATACGAAGAGCCTGCTGGCTCCAGGGGTGCCGGTGGACCGGGCCGCCGCGCGCCGCCTGGCCAACCAATAGGCGCGAGCGGGGACGGTGTCGCACTCTGATGCGCCGCATGACTGACGTGATCCGGGCCGCCAAAGTATCACACTGGTTCGATCGCGGCAGCGGTGCGCCGCAACATGTCATCGACAACATAAGTCTGACCGTCGCCGAGAACGAATTCGTATCCTTGGTTGGACCAAGCGGCTGCGGAAAGACGACATTTCTGAACTTGGTCGCCGGTCTTGAGCAGCTACAGGTCGGCGACTTAACCGTAGCCGGCTCGCTTCCAACCGCTGGTCAGTCCGGAACCTCATATGCCTTTGCCCGGGATGCATTGCTGCCGTGGCGGACCGCGGAAGAAAACGTGTGCTTGCCCATGGAATTGGCTGGCGTTCCCGCTGCGGAACGCGTTCGCCGAGCGAAGGAATTGCTACGCCAGGTCGGGCTCGGCGATAACACCAAAAACTACCGATCTGAACTCTCGCAGGGCATGCGTCAGCGCGTCGCGCTTGCAAGAACTTTGTCGGTCCACCCATTCCTACTGTTGATGGACGAGCCGTTTGCAGCTCTCGACGCCCAAACCCGGATAGCGATGCAGCAGCAACTGCTTTCAATTCTTGCGCACGAGAGAACGACCGTATTGTTTGTGACACACGATCTTGGCGAGGCGGTCACGTTGTCTGATCGAGTGGTTCTTCTTTCGCGCAGACCGGCGTCGGTACGGCGGATATACGATATAGATTTGCCGAAGCCCCGAAACCCGATTGCCCTACAGGCGGATGCTCGATTTCACCAATTGCTCGAAAGCATCTGGGGGGAACTGGGCACCGAAGTGTCGTCAGGATGATCACGTTGAGCGATAGTCCAGAACGAGGCCGAAAGCAGGGCCGGTCTATCGCCGGCATGCCGACGCGGGTCTGGGGGAAGCACGCGATCGTCTGGGTCATTCGCGTTGCCTTTATCGCCTTCGTAGTCGGAGCGTGGCAAATAGCGGCGACGGAACAGTGGGTCAATCCTGCCTTTGTCGGCAAACCAACAGTGATCGTCGTGGACTTTCTGCAGCTTTTCAGCAGTCCGGTGGTGCTCGTCGATCTTCCGACGACACTTGCCGAGACATTTTTGGGCTTTGCCATCGGTGGCCTGCTTGGTCTGCTGCTTGGCGCGCTATTCGTGCGGTATGACCTGCTGTACACGGCATTGCAGCCGATTCTCTCGGCACTTAACAGCCTACCTCGCATTGCCTTGGCACCAGTCTTCGTAATTTGGTTTGGCATCGATATGGCGTCAAAAGTCGCCTTGTCCATTAGTCTGGTGGTTTTCATCGTTTTGTTGAACACAGTCGCGGCCCTTACAGAGAGAGACAGGGACATCGCTCTCCTTGCCAAGAGCCTCGGTGCAACTTCGCGGCAGCGCTTGATGAAGTTTGTGCTACCAGGTGCGGTTCCAATGTTGGTCGCGGGGCTGCAGTTGGGCTTGGTATATAGCTTTCTCGGTGCGATCGCCGGAGAACTGGTGGGCGGTTCTCATGGTCTCGGGGTGCAACTCGCGTACGAAGCGAACACGTTCCACACCAACCGCTTCTTCGCTATCTTGCTATTGCTGGCAATTGTCACGTCGCTGGTCAGCGCGGCGATGACTGCGGTCGAGCGTCGGCTTCTACGCTGGCATCACGTGGAAATGAAAGGAATGTGAGTCGCTGCTGGTCGGCAGCATGTGACTTAGTTGATGCGTATCCGAAGGATAACCTCTGCAATTTTTTTGATGGAAGCTGATGACGTTATTTTCTGGATTGCGCATTCTTGACGCCAGCTCCCTCCTCGCCGCACCGCTAGCGGCCTCGATGCTTGGCGATTTTGGTGCCGAAGTCATCAAGATCGAAGACCCGAAGCGGAGCGATCCTTTGCGGAGCTACCCACCTCAACGGGAAGGCGTGAGTTTGATACACAAGGTGACCAACCGAAACAAGCAGCAGATCGCCATCGATTTGCGCTGTGCCGAAGGTCAGGACCTATTCCGAAAGCTAGCGGCACAGTCGGATGTCGTTATCTGCAATTTTAGAGTCGGCACGCTGCGTAAATGGGGCTTGGACTATGAGCAACTGGCGGTAGCCAACCAGCGCCTTATCATGCTCCATCTAACGGCCTACGGTAGAACGGGCCCCTATGCCGATCTGCCCGGCTTTGCCCGCGTTGCCGAGGCATTTTGTGGATTGATGGGGATAACCGGATTTCCCGATGGTCCCCCGATACCGGCCGGCTATCCAGTCGTCGATGGGTTGACGGGTATCGTCGGCGCGCTTGGAATTAGCATGGCGTTGTATGATCGAGAACGAACAGGTCTGGGTCAGCTTGTTGATCTCAGCCTTTACGAAGGTATGCTACGCATTCTTGAGGACACCCTGATCGGCTATGATCAGCTTGGCGAGGGACGCTCGCGGGTCGGCACTGCCAATCCCTATGTGGCACCGAACGATATCTATCGGTGCGGTGACGGTGGTTGGATAGCGCTGCCAATCTCTACGGACAGCGTTTTTGAACGGTTCATGCAGGCGATCGGGTCCCCTGAGCTGGCCCGCGATCCGCGCTTTACGACGAATATCGTCCGGGTCCGCCATCGAGCGGAACTCGACCATTCCATAAACGGCTGGCTCGCGCGTCAGAGTGTCAAATCGGCCGTGGCTATATTGCAGGACCACGAGGTGCCGTGCGGAGCTGTATATGGGGCGCGCGAGATCCTGGCAGATCCTCACATTTGCCAGCGTGGAAGCGTCATCGGCGTATTTGATGAAGAGCTTGGATCGGAACTGAGGATGCAAGCCCCGGTTCCGATGATGAGTCGAACACCTGGGGCGGTTCGTTTTCCCGGACGCCCCAAAGGCAGCGATACTATTGCTGTTTTGCGGCGCCTCGCGGGCCTGTCGCCGGAGCAATGCGAGGACCTGGTGCGGGCTGGCGTAATCGCTTCCTCGTAGGTACGCAAGAGCGCCGTCCTGGTTTCAGGGGATGTCAGTGTTGGATAGCGACATAGCGGCGATTGTCGATGATCCGGTCCTTCGGCAGGGTGTTCGTGCCGTCGATCTCGTAGAGGCATTTCTCGCGCGTATCCGGCGGATTCAGCCAGACCTCAATGCACTGGTCTCGATTACCGAGCGGCATGCGCTCCAGGATGCCGAAAGGATTGACGGCGCCCGTGCGGTACGAAAGCCATTGCCGCTGGATGGGATGCCGCTCGTGATCAAGGACAATATCGATGTTGGCGGCTGTATAACCACAAATGGCTCGCATGCGTTCGGAGATGGTGTGGCCCGCAGCGACGCCGAGGTGGTGTCGCGGCTTCGGGCTGCGGGAGCAATTCTCCTTGGCAAAGCACATCTGCACGAACTCGCCTTCGGGGTTAGTTCCGATAGCGCTCGCGGCCGTTGCATAAACCCCTGGGACAAAGACCGCATACCTGGCGGGTCGAGCAGCGGGAGTGGGGTCGCTCTCGCGGCAGATCTTTGTGTCGGAGCACTTGGCACCGATACCGGCGGTTCGGTGCGCATACCGTCGGCGGCGAATGGCGTTGTCGGACTTCGGCCTACCGTTGGCGCGATCAGTACGCGCGGCACGTTTCCCGTTTCCCAAACTTTCGATACGATCGGACCGATGGCGCGATCGGTCCGCGACGTGGAGCAGATGTTCAATGTAATGATGGAATACGATCCGCTCGATCCCTGGTCTCGGCGCTCGATCGTTGAAAGCGGCTTCTCTCGGGCTCCCCGAACAACGATTGGCGTTCCCAGGGAGTACTTTTTCGACGACGTCGATCCCGAAATTGCCGCCGCTATTGACAGGGCGGTCGAGCAACTCGTTGCTTTTGGAATGCAGGTTCAGGAAATCAGAATTCCAGACGCGCGGGAGGTATGTGAGGGCTATCCGACGATGGTATGTGCCGAAGCATTCGCGAATTATCGGCATCTCTTGGAAAAAGAAGCACCGTTTCTAGAAAGTACTGTGGAGCGACTGCGTCGAGGAGCGACCGTTAGCGGTGCCGACTTTAGCCAAGCAACTCACCTTATGATGAAATGGCGAAGGTCGATCGAGGAAGTGTTTGCCGCCGGCGTTGGCGTAATTTTGACGCCAACCCTGAAGATGCATCCGCATAGGACAATTGGCTACGCTGAGATACGTGCGATCGACGAGATGACAAAAACGACGCGAGCGTGGAGTTTTGCGCAATTGCCGGCGATAAGCATTCCATGTGGCTTTTCAAAGAACGGCCTGCCGATCGGCCTTCAGTTGACTGCCCCGCCGTGGTGCGAGCCAGTTTTGTTCGAGATCGGAAAGCTTTTTCAAGCAGCGACAACGTGGCATAGGCGGCGGCCGACGCTTACGCTTACCTGATTCACACCCGATGGGCTGCGTTGCCACGATAGATTTGGTGACGAGACTGTCCATGGCGTTGAAAACAGTTGCACGGTCGAGGCCGGCAGCGGTGGGAGAAAGCCGGTTCCTCCGGTGAAAGGTTCTTGCCCGCGCTTCTGCAATGGAACGACTAGCGCCACTGTCTCTCCTCAGTCGGAGCATTCCGAGAGATGGAGATCCTCCGCGCCGTTCATCGGTCGCCAGATGTCCATAGCCAGTGTATGTTACGGGTCTGGGGGCAAATACTATGCCTGTTGAGCTTTAGGGACAGATCCCAATGTTGCCCGACATGGTGTCGCTCGCACTGTTTGTGCGTGCCGTAGAAAGCAACAGCTTATCCAAGGCGGCAGAGCAGTCCCATATCGCGCTTGCGGCCGCCAGCCGCCGCATTGCCATGCTCGAATATCGCTATGGCGTCCAGCTTCTGTACCGCTCGTCGCAAGGAGTGGAGCCTACGCCAGCCGGAATTGCACTTGCCGAGCATGCGCGCCGCATGATCGAACAGGCGGAGAAGCTGCAGGCGGACCTGTCGGACTATGCCAAAGGCGTAAAGGGACACATTCGCATAAAGGCCAATACCTCGGCGATCACACAGTTTCTTCCTGACGATCTCGCCGCATTCGCAATCAACTACCCTGACGTCAAGTTCGAGCTCGAGGAGAGTCGCAGCGGCGAGGCGGCGCAGGCGCTGCGTGAGGGGCAAGCCGATGTCGGCGTGGTAATGGACGGCGTGACTTTGGAGGGGCTCGAAAGCTACGAATACCGTCGTGATCGCCTTGTTGCCGTCGTCCCACGCGATCACGAGGTCGGAGCAGATCAGTGTGCATTCAGCGAGCTGCTCAAATACGACATCGTCGCGCTCGACAGCTCCGCCGCGATGATGCGGCTGCTGGCCGCCGCCGCTCTCGATGCCAATCAGCCATTGCGGCTGAGAGTGCAGGTCAGGAGCTTCGAGGCCGTGTGCAAGCTGGTTCAGGCCCAGATGGGGATTGGCGTTCTGCCCGAGATTGCGGCACAGCAATTCGTGCCGATCATGGGCCTGCGGCTTATCCGACTGACCGACGAATGGGCTGACCGAACGATGCATGTCTGTGTGCGAGACTACGATAGTCTTTCATCAATCGCGCGCAAGCTGGTCGAGCAGCTCGTCGGCAGCAGTCGCCTTCGCAATAGGCGAAGCCGGTCCTGACCAGATTCTAATCCGCAACGCCGTCAGCATCGCTACACTCGCTGCCACCTGAATGCAGTAATGCACCGTGTCGTATCGGCGGCCCTCGACCGCGCATCCGTCCTTGTTGAACCCCGAGGGCGGGCGACATTCGGCACACGGAGGATGGCCTTATGGCTGAATTGTTCATCGGCGGGAAGTGGTTGCCAGCCATAGGCGGCGAGACGGTTCCTGTCGTCTCGCCGGTG
>DASZZA010000961.1:0-2962 GCA_035545135.1 Lacipirellulaceae bacterium
GGTAAGGGCACCCTGAAATGTCGTTGAAACGTATAGGTTATCAATCGTTTGATTTGTGTTGCCGGCCGCCTGGCGAAATGCATAGGCATTGACTGCATCACTGAAACCCGGATCGGTGGCAGCAAACGACGGACTCGATTCGTCGACCGGGTTGATCCACATTTCGCCATTCTGGTTGTCGAAGTCGTATTTCGTGACCACCCGATACGTTGTGCCGAAGACCAAATCGCCAGAGTAGGCTTCGCCGTCAAGATCCAAGGCGCTGTCGTTACTCAGAGCAAGGCGGTAACCGATGGTCGATGGCGTCGTTACCCAGAGACGGGATGTGAAATTCGACGTGCCTTGCAAAAAATGAGCGAAGTATGTGCTCGTGATGGTAGTGCCTGGATCAGGTACTGTTAGGTCGAATCCTGAGTAAAGCACACTGCCGGCCCCTGCCGCAAAGCCGCCTTCGAACGGCACATTTACGTCCTCTCGCGAACCGCTACCTTGAGCGAGGCCAATTGTACCGCTCGACACTTGAACAGCCACGCTGCCCGCACCACTGTGAGCGTTCCAGGCCCCGCCGATCGGTGGATCGTTGGGAACTAGGTTTCCATCCGAATACGAAAACGAATCGCTGACCAGCATAGAACCGTTCGCGTTGGAGGCAAGAACGGCAAAAGAGATGGCGGCCATGCAGCCGAGAAATCTACCCGCGTTGGTGATCTTCATTAGACACTCCTCGCAACCTTATCAGGGTGAATCGCCTGCGTGCCCGAGACAAAACGCCTCGCGGCCGTACGAAACCTGTGACGTTGGCTCCATCGTATCGCAACTGCATGAAGTTCACAACTATTTACTGTTAAAAATGGGTAAAAATCTTGGACGCGTCGGTGCCCAAAAACCGCCGCATTTTTCCCACAGAAGCGGGCCAATTGCCATCGCTCCCGTCCGTTTCAAAGCTCTAGTACTGAAAATGCTTGATCATCTCGCCTTTTTCGCCGATTTCGGTCAGCGAATCGATCCCGATCGAGAGATGGACGTCCGACCAATCGCGGGTGACCCGCGCATCGCTTTCGGTCGTTTTCACGCCCTCGGGCGCCAGCGGCTTGTCGGAGACCAGTAGCAGGGCTCCCCGGGCAATCTGGTTCTTGTGACCAACGACGAAGATCGTCGCCGTTTCCATGTCGATCCCAATCGGCGTGTACTCCTGGAGTTGCTCGCGGAATTGGAGGTCGTGCTCCCAAACCCGGCGATTAGTCGTGTAGATGACGCCCGTACGATATTCCAGCCCCCGCTCCACCAGCTTCTGCGATACGAACTTGTGTAGCTTGAACGACGGCAACGCCGGCACCAGCGGCGGCAGATAGTCGTCCGATGTTCCTTCGCCGCGAATCGCGCCGATCGGCAGAATGAAGTGCCCGATCTCGGTCGCATGTTTCAGACCGCCGCACTTACCCAGAAACAGCACTGCTGCCGGATGGTGGGCAGTCAACAGATCCATAATGGTCGCCGCGTTGGGCGAACCGATGCCGAAGTTGATGATCGTCAACCCGAAGTCATTCGTTGCCGCCTGCATCGGCCGGTTGTCGCCGTAGATGTCGCAGGCGAACCGCGCGGCGAAACGCTGCACATAGTCCCGAAAATTCGTCAGCAGCACGTAATCGCCGAAGCGATCCAGCGGCATACCCGTGTATCGAGTAAGCCAATCCGCTGCAATTTCGACTTTCGTGACCATGGGATGTAGGGGTTAGGGACCGGAGGCTGGGACGATTCGAAGCGACCAACTTACCGCCCCCAAACTCAGAGCGGTTTTGACACCGCCCCTAGTAAACAACCCTCTTCGGATTCGCCTTCCACTCGTCAAACAATCGGCAGCATTCCTTCGTGAGCACATTCGGCACGAGCTTGAGCTTGCTGCGGCCCAGCCGCAACAATTCCGCCGCCGGCAGTTGTAGCTCGTTGAAGCCAGCGGCATCCGCATCGGCGATCGATGCGCCGTAATACACAGTGTCGACCCGAGCCCAGTGAAGCGCCGCCATACACATCGGGCACGGCTCGCACGTCGTCGCGACGATCGCGCCTTCCAGAAAAATACCCCCGATCGCACGGCATGCCTCGCGGATGGCCGTCACCTCGGCATGTGCGGTAATATCCGTCGTCATGACGACCGTGTTATGGGAGCAGGATAGCACTTCGCCGTCCCGCGCGATCGCGCAGCCGAACGGGCTTTGACCTAAAGCCAACCCGTGGCGGCACTTATCGATCGCCAACTGCATCAATTCCGATGGATCCACGGCTCAATCACCCATTTGTGAACGTAAATCCTCCTGATATCATACCTTACGCAGAATTACAGCCCCCTACAAGACGGCCGCGCCGCAATTGTTAGAATCAGGGTGGTCGCGCGAATTCGACGGTCGCGAAGCATGCCATACGCGCACCTCGCCTCGCGCAGATCGCGTCCAGCTGCACTCAAACGATCGACCCGTTTCTCCCGCTGCGGTGCGACATCGATTTTGGAGAAACTTTTTGCTGTGTTTAGGGTTAAGTCAAATAGGGACGTTGTAATTCGCGCCTTTAAAACCAGTTCGTCGATCAACGGCAACTCTTTTCACGGAGCATAAACGCATGAAACGGTGTCACGTGTGCGACTTATTGGTGGTCGTGTTGTGTTTGGTGCTGGGCTCTGCGTCGCCGGCGCTCGCGCAGCCGCCGCAGCCCGGCAACGACCAAGGTCCCCGCAATGGACAACAGGGACAAAGAGGGCCCGGCGGACCGGGCGGCTTTTTTGGCGGCGGCATGCTCGGACTCGTCATGCGGCCAGAAGTGCAGCAAGAACTCCAGCTTGTCGACGAACAAAAGGATAAGCTCCGCACGCTCACCGACGACATGCGCAACAAGCTTCGTGACCAGATGCGCGATCTGTTCGGTCAGATGCAGAATTTGAGTCCCGAGGAGCGCCGCGCCAAATTTGGCG
>DASZZA010000962.1:0-8069 GCA_035545135.1 Lacipirellulaceae bacterium
AAGCTGCCCGCGCTCTACAAATACTTCGATCTCCGCCGCCGCAAGATGCGCCTCCGCGACATTCATCATTACGACACCTACGTGCCAATCCTGAGCGAGCTCGACACACGCCACACTTGGAGTCAGGCAGTCGATGTCGTGGTGAAGTCGCTCGAACCGCTGGGCGACGACTACTGTCGCGTACTGCACGAGGGCCTCGCCGGCCGCTGGTGCGATCGCTATCCCAACCAGGGCAAGCGCAGCGGCGCATTCAGCTCCGGCTCGTACGACGGCTGGCCCTACATCCTCATGAATTACCAGCCCGACGTGCTCGACCACGTCTTCACACTGGCCCACGAAGCCGGCCACTCGATGCACAGCTACTACTCGGCCAAGCACCAACCGTACCAATACTACAACTACACAATTTTCGTCGCCGAAGTCGCCAGCACGTTCAACGAACAACTCCTCAGCCGCCACCTCATGCAAAAAGCTGCGACCGGTGGTGGCGGTGATCGCGGAAAAAAACAACGCGCCTACCTCATCAACCGCGAAATCGACGCCATCCGCGGCACGATCATCCGCCAAACCATGTTCGCCGAATTCGAAAAGATTTCGCACGCCCTCGTTGAAGCCGGCGAACCCCTCACCGTCGAGACCCTGAAAACCGAATACGGCAAACTGCTGGCCGACTACTTCGGTCCCGATTTCACCATCGACGACGAGCTCAAACTCGAAGCCTTGCGCATTCCGCACTTCTATCACGCGTTCTACGTCTACAAATACGCTACCGGTCTTTCTGCCGCGATTGCGTTGAGTGAGCGCGTCGTTAACGGCGGCAAAAAGGAGCTCAACGACTACCTCTCATTCCTCCAAGGCGGCTGCTCCAAATGGCCGCTCGATTTACTGAAAGACGCCGGCGTCGATATGACGAAGCCGAAACCGGTCGAAACGGCGCTCAGCTATTTTGAGCGGCTGGTTGGCGAATTGGACGAGCTACTTTAGGCACTACGCGCGAACGAATAGTTGCCGTGCGCCCGGCCGCCCCATTGGAATGCGAAAGTGGCCAGTGTAGTGCCACTCTACGATCGTTGGCCGCAAACCAATACAACACCAAATAGTCACCGCAAAAATAAACGGTACTGCAAATACCGCTGGTATCCCGGTTGTCAGCAGGAGTTGCGGAAGTGCCAAAGCAACTAACAGGGCCGCGAGCGGTGCAACGAACATGGCGTCGTAGCCTGGTATGATCCATCGTCGAGTGGCGAATCGGCCGACGAAAGAAATTGGTGGCAGATGTCCAGCAAGATAGGCAATTGTACGTACGGCGATCGCGATGAATGCGATCAGTCCGTGTGCCAAAACCAAACCACCAGTGTAATCCGTCGTATCATCGCGGAACTGAAAAACGCCCGTCACCCATCCGTACTGTCCTCTGCCATCTCATATTGCGTCAGCTTCTTCTTCAGCGTCGTCCGATGCAATCCCAGCACTCGCGCCGCCGGGGCAAACCGTTTGCCGCACTTATCCATGACCGCGGTTAGCAGCGGTCGTTCGACTTGCTGCAGAAACCGATCATACACGGTACCCGCCAGATTCGGGTCCGCCGCCAGGTTGCGTGCGATTCGCGACAGCGCAACCGCCAACTCGTCTCCCTCGAGCGCAGGAGCTGCATCGCCAGCTTGCCACAAATTCGGCAATGGCGGTGGCAGATGTTCCGGCATCACGAGCCCCCGCCGCGCCAGCACCAAAGCGTGCTCAATCGCGTTGCGAAGCTCGCGCACATTGCCGTACCACGGCCGACGCTGCAACTCGGCCATCGTCTCGTCGGCGAGCACTGCTGCATGACTGCCAATTCGTGCAGCGAAGTGATGCGCCAATAAGGAGATGTCCTCCGGACGCTCGCGCAGCGCCGGCAAGTGGATTTCGAATGTACAAAGTCGAAAGTACAGGTCGTGGCGAAACTCGCCTGCCTCCACTTTCTTACGCAGGTTTTGGTGCGTCGCCGAGATGACGCGAAACCGCGACCGCACCGGCGCGTCGGCCCCTACCGGCAAAACTTCTCCATGATCCAGTACGCGGAGCAGCTTCAATTGCAGCGGCAGCGGAATATCAGCGACCTCGTCAAGAAAAAGCGTGCCGCCGTTGGCCTGTAGCAATAACCCAGTTCGCTGCTGCATGGCGCCGGTAAACGCCCCTTCAACGTGTCCGAACAATTCCGCATCCGCCAACGCCGGGCTGAGAGCAGCCATATTTACCGCAACCATGGGCCCAAGCTTCCGCACACTGTGTCGGTGAATCGCCTGAGCAGCCAACTCTTTCCCGACGCCACTTTCGCCTTCAAGTAATACAGAAGCATCAGAATTCGCAGCCAGGGCAATCTTTTTGAAAACAGATTGCATCGCCTGCGACTGCCCCAACATTCCGTCGAGATTGTCCTCCGCCCCAACTGATATCGTTTTCGGCACGACTCGCAATGCCCGCTCGATTACGGCGCGAATGCTCGCCAAGTCAAACGGTTTGACGACGTACTCAAAAGCCCCCTTGCAGACCGCATCCACCGCCGTCGCCAGATCGCCAAACGCTGTGATGATGACAATCGGAGCACCATTGACGCGACTGCCGAATGCCTCCATCGCCGTCAGCCCATCCATCCCGGGCAAGCGAACGTCGAGGATCAATAGGTCAGGCGACGCGGCAGCGGCCATTTCGAGCCCCTGTTCGGCCGACGCCGCCACATCTGCAATGTGTCCCATCCCGCGAACCAGGCGCGATAATCCCCAAGAGATCGACGGTTCGTCATCAACAATCAAAATTCTGCACACACGCGCACCCCTTCTTAATCAAAGGAAGGCCGACGCGAAATCGCGTCATTCCATTTTCTCGGTTCCACTCGATCGATCCACCGTGAGCCGTAACGATATCCTTCGCCACACTCAGTCCCAATCCGGCTCCCTCGGCTTTGTCCGTAACGAATGGCTCAAACAGTGAGCCAGCCACGGCATCGGCGGGGCCTGCGCCTGAATCGCTGACGATAATTTCGCCCCGATCGTCTGTCGTGGCGCTAATTTCGACGCAAACGCGCGGCTGGACTCGATGTTGGAGCCCATGTTGCTGAGCAGCTTGAACCGCATTAAGAAGCAGGTTCAAAACAACTTGGCTCAACGCTTCTTCGTCGCCGCGCATGACCAAATGTCCGGAAGCAACCCTGCAATCAAGTGTCACGCCCGCATGCTGGGCTGCCGGCCGAACTAACGGCAGCAAATCTTCAATTAGTTCGCCCAGATCGACCTCGCTACTCGCCAATTCCGTCGGACGCTTGCCGATACGCAAAAATCGCTGAAGCTGGCTCTCCATAAGCCGCAATTGTTGCCGGGCCACGTCCAGACATTCCCCGCGACCGCTCGCGCCGCATTCATCAGCATGTAAATCGAGGGCCATTCGGCAGCCCGTCGCCGCATTGCGAAGCTGATGCGCGATACTCGCGCCAAGAATCGTGAGCGTTCGCATCTGTTCCGAGCGACGAACCTGCTTTTCATACTCGTTGAGCATCTCCGCGGTGCGGTTGACGGCCAACGACAAATCCCGAATCTCATCGTCGACCGTCGGCAGCGGCACTTGCCGGAAATCACCGCGCGCGATTCGCAATACTTCCTCGCGCAACCGTCCGATCGTTCGGCCCATGCGATTTGCCAGCGAACACGCCACCGCCGCAACCAAAAGCGACGCCACCGCACCAACCGCAAACGATGGCACAAACGCCTGCCGCCACGCCCTGCGATATTCATCTTGAGGAAATAGCACGTGCAGCACTCCGCGGCGGCCCACTTCGGATCCAATCGGCAGTTTTATCGGCGTGTGAAAATACCACCGGCCGCCCAACAGTAGCGATGGCCCCAAGTCAACGTCTTGAATCTTCGCCACGGCGCCTTTCTCCGGCAGCGGTTCGGCATCTGCCAATGTAGAGGCCGACACAGCTCCGTTAGCATCCGTCAGCACGTACTCGGCGCTCGACAGATCCCGCATTTGCCGCAGCACACTATTCGTCAACGGAAACGACGAAGTCGCCAGCACCTCAATCACCTGCCGAAGCTGCTGCTCAACATGCTCGCGCGTACGTCGCTCTGTCAGCGCTGTATTGATTGCGCCTACCGCGGTCAGGCTTACGATCGCGACGGCTAACAGCGGTAACAAGATTTGATTGCGAATCGGCCACCGCATCGCGCTATCCTCAAATTCGTCACTGGATCATCGTGGTGGCCAGCAAATCATCTGTCGCACAAATCGACGCCGTGTCGGAATTCTGAGCAGCACGTTGACGTTGTCAACGTTCCAATTCAACCTTCAACCAGCCGAATGACAAGCAATCCCAATCCAAAAGGAGCGCCGCCGCAATTGGTACGACGGTTGCCAATAGTTGGATATTTCCGCCCTTCCGCGCCGCGACATCGGCGTGCGAATGACAACTATATATTAGACAGGAACCTATCGGCAATGAAAAGCAACCGAACGATGCGTGGCAGCTCGGGGTTTACTCTTGTAGAATTGCTGGTCGTCATTGCCATCATTGGCGTCCTCGTCGCGCTGCTATTGCCGGCAGTTCAAGCCGCGCGCGAAGCGGCCCGACGTAGTCAGTGCCTCAACAACTTGAAGCAGATCGGTTTGGCGTGCCAGAACTATGTCGATGCCAAGAAGGCTTTGCCTCCCGGCTACATTGCTGGAACGGACCCCGATTCCACTGCGCCCGGGTGGGGTTGGGCTACGTATTTACTTCCGTACATGGAGCAAACAACTCTCTACCAACAAATCGATCTCACAAAACCGGTCGAAACGCAAACCGCAATCAACACGGTCATCCCCGGTTTCTTATGTCCGTCTGATCAGGTGAATCCCGCGCCATTCGATGTCACAACGGACGCCATGGAAGTCATCTGCACAGCAGCCCCATGCAGCTATGCGGCCACGGTCGGCGACGATGCGTCCGAAGTCGATGCACCCACAGGCGATGGTGTGTTCTATCGCAACAGCAAGACGCGGTTTAAAGATGTTACCGATGGCCTCAGCAAAACCGCATTTGCCGGCGACAGAGCCTGGGCGGACACGCATGGTGTCTGGGCGGGGGCGCCCGATAAAGCTGTCACGCGACCGGGTGAGCTAAACCCCTGGCAGACGACAACTGCACCAGCCCAATGTCTGATTCTCGTCCACAATAACTGGATCAATATCAAGAGCGATTCCGACGGCGGCCTCGATGACTTTTCTAGCAAGCACGTCGATGGCGCAAATATCATGTTCGGCGATGGCTCCGTCCGATTCATCCGCTCCATCACTGCCGACGGCCAGGACCATCTCGACTTTTGGGCAATGGGCACCCGCGCCGGCAATGAAGTTATCCAAGGACTGGAGCTATGATGCGCGTCCGCTATATAGCCATCTTTCTTTGCACCGTGAGTACAGTCGCCGGCTGCGGCAAGCCAAAGGTTCAACTGCAATCCGTCCACGGTCAAACAGTTGAACACTGGATAAGCGAACTGAAACGTCGTGACCCTAAAGCACGGATCGCTGCCCTCTCTGCCCTGCAATCGGTCGGTGCCGTCGACCCCCTTGCCGTACCTGCGATTACTGGAGCGCTAGACGACAAGGTCGCTAAAGTCCGCGATGCGGCGGTCATCGCACTCCTGAACACCGGCCCGCCCGCCAAAGACGTTGTTGCGGCACTTGAAAAGGCGAAAAGCGATTCAGATGCGATGGTGCGCTCGCATGCCGAAGCGGCATTGGAGCGCATTGCGCCTAACGATTAGTTCGGTCGCCTTATCTTTGAACCATCAATCATCACCGCGTAACCCACAAGAACGGCATTCCCGCTTCGTCAATTCGTATTTCACTGCCTAGGTGTGCTTGAGCCAGTATTCGGTCAATCACACTCATGTAGCTCGTTCGAGTACGTGCGAGCTTCACTTGGATGGCAGCGGGGCGGATATGATACGCTTTTAGCACACCGCGATCGAAAAACATCGGCACTTTAATTCGCGGTCCAATGGCCGTTAGCGCTTCCTCTAGTGTATAGCCGTCGATCTCGGCGTTGAGTGATTGCATGAGCGACGGCGCGGTCTCACCCGGCGCCTTTTCGAGTTCCCACCCAATGGGCCAATACTGCATGTCTCTCGCCGACATCTTGCCGAGCGTGCGTTGTCGGACCGCATCAGCTCCGCCTAATACGATGCGATATGTAATCGGCCGTCCCGGCGGCTTTTCCGGCCGCATAACGAGGCCGCAGTTGCGCAGCATGATTGCCATGGCGGTACCCGCTGAAACGCCTTGGAACTCGTCGGCAATTGGCGGAGCCGAGCGGATTATTCGCTCGGCATCAGCACTCACCAAGATCTTGTTAGAAAGTTTCGTTTGCAACCGTGCGATAACCACCTGAAGCGACTGTCGCTTCGTTTCAAAGTCTATCGGTTGCGCAAAATCGGCGAGCACTGCCGCCAACTGCTTTTCTGTCAAACCGAACCGTAACCGCGGCGCGGTGACCGCATCCACGCCTTCGGCCGACAGCCGTGCAAAATAGGCTTGTAACCGAGCACGGTCGGACCGCGAAAACGTGCCGCCCGGTAAACGGAGTTGATCGCGGGCCGTGAGGATGCCAATAACTTGGTAGCTCGCGGTTCGCCCATCCCCGACTTTCTCCACCTTCGGTTGTGCATCGGATTGACCGCCGCGAATTCGCACGTGTTCGATCCCCATGGAGGCCAACAGTTGCAGCCACTCGCGCGGCGCGGTAATTTGCAGACCGCGCTCGGTGACCAATTCCAATTCGATCGGCGGCATCGCGGCCCTGGCGGCGCCCGCCAAAGCGACCGTCAACACGATGCTTAGTAACAAGCGGAATCTCATAGCGCAAGTATAGCATTGCGGAGCGAGTGGCGAGGATCGAGCAGCGATTGCATTTAACGCTGGTTGCTGGTCCTTCGCTCCCCGCTACTCGCTCCTTACTCCATTCACACTGTTCATCCAGGAGTCCATTCGATGTCCCGTCCCGTTACGTTGTTCACTGGCCAGTGGGCCGATTTGCCGTTGGAAGACATGTGCCGCAAGGCGAGTGATTTCGGCTATCAGGGTCTTGAACTGGCGTGCTGGGGCGACCATTTCGAGGTAGATAAGGCGACGTCCGACCCGAACTATTGCGGTGCAAAGCGCGATCTGCTCGACCGGTACGACTTGCAATGCCATGCGATCAGCTCGCATCTGGTTGGCCAGGCCGTATGCGATCGGATCGACGCGCGGCACAAAGCGATCTTGCCGCCGTACGTGTGGGGCGACGGCGATCCCGCTGGCGTCAATCGGCGCGCAGCGGAAGAGATGAAGAACACCGCGCGGGCCGCCCAGCAGCTTGGCGTCGGCGTGGTGAACGGTTTCACGGGCTCGAGTATCTGGCCGTTCCTCTACTCATTTCCCCCAGTCCCCGATTCGATGATCGAAGAAGGCTTCAAGCAGTTTGCCGATCGATGGAATCCAATCCTCGACGTATTCGGCGAGTGCGGCGTCCGGTTCGCCCTCGAAGTGCACCCGACCGAAATCGCTTTCGATATCGTGACGGCTCGCCGGGCGCTCGACTCGCTCAACAACCGAGATGAGTTCGGCTTCAATTTTGATCCGAGTCACTTGCTTTGGCAGGGCGTCGACCCGGTCGAGTTCATCCGCGAATTCCCCGACCGCATCTACCACCTACACATCAAAGACGCGATCGTAACTCTGAACGGCCGCAGCGGAATTTTGGGAAGCCATCTCAATTTCGGCGACCCGCAACGTGGCTGGGATTTCCGTTCGCCCGGTCGCGGCGGCGTGAACTTCGAAGAGATCATTCGCGCCCTCAATCGGGTCAAGTATGAAGGGCCACTTTCCGTCGAATGGGAAGACTCCGGCATGGACCGCGAACACGGCGCCCGCGAAGCATGCGAGTTCGTGAAAAAGATCGACTTCGAACCCAGCAGTTTGGCGTTCGACGCGGCGTTCGCCGAGAGCTGAGCAAGTGGCGAGGAGCGAAGCTTATTGTTGAGCACGGTCGCCGACCGAAAAATTAAGCGGCACTA
>DASZZA010000963.1:0-2338 GCA_035545135.1 Lacipirellulaceae bacterium
ATCGCGCAGTGGCTGTCGCAAAATCCGATAACGATGGTTGGCGTCGCCGAGCCGCTGCCGAGCGAGTCGAACTCCTTCGCCGAGCGGCCGTCGAATTTGCCGCCGCACGCGGCGATTTAATGGGCGCGATGCTTGCCGAAGCCGGTAAGACGCTTTCCGAAAGCGATCCCGAAGTCTCCGAAGCAATCGACTACTGTCGCTTCTACGCCGACAGTGCCCAATACATTCACGACTTGACCGGTCTACAAACTAGCGGTCGCGGTGTCGTAGTTGTCGTCTCGCCATGGAACTTCCCCCTGGCGATTCCGTGCGGCGGCGTGGCCTGCGCATTGGCCGCCGGCAATACGGTAATCCTCAAGCCGGCTTCCGACACAGTGCTCGTTGCCTACTTGCTGTGCCAATGTTTCTGGCGCGCCGGCGTACCGAAAACGGCGCTGCAATTCGCTCCCTGCAGCGGTGGCACCGTTGGCGCGCGGCTCGTCTCGCACGACGACGTGGACGCCGTGGTGCTCACCGGCGGCACGGCGACTGCGGCTGAAATGTTGCGAACCAAACCGACGATGCACCTCATCGCCGAAACGGGCGGCAAGAACGCTACGATTGTCACCGCGCTTTCCGATCGCGACCAGGCAATCAAAAACGTACTCCACAGCGCGTTCAGCCACAGCGGCCAAAAATGCTCTGCCACTTCGCTGCTGATCCTGGAAAGCGAAGTCTACCACGATGCGCGCTTCCGCACCGCGTTCTGCGATGCTGTGCGAAGCTTGCGCGTGGGTTCGGCCTGGGATCTTTCAACGAAAGTCGGTCCGCTGATTCGGCCGCCCTCGGGTGTGCTCGAAAGGGGACTAAAGGAACTCGAGCCCGGCGAAGAGTGGGCCGTCATGCCGCGGTTGCACGTGCACGAAAGCCCGCACCTCGTCAGCCCCGGCGTGAAATGGGGAGTGCAATCAGGCGGCTTCACTCATTGCACCGAACTATTTGGCCCTGTGCTTGGTGTACTGGAAGCGCGCGACCTGGATGCGGCCATCGATCTCGTGAACGCCACCGGCTATGGTCTTACCTCCGGTCTGGAAAGCCTCGATGATCGCGAACAAGCGTGGTGGTGCAGCCGAATTCGCGCCGGCAACCTCTACATCAACCGCCCGACGACCGGCGCAATCGTCCTGCGGCAACCCTTTGGCGGCATGGGCAAGAGTAGCGTCGGCGCTGGAATCAAAGCGGGCGGGCCGAACTACGTGGTACCGCTGATGCAGTTGTCGGGTGAAGACAAGGAGACAAGGAGACAAGAAGACGAGGAGAACGTCGGGTCTTCACCGTCCACCAACTACTCATTACCGTTGCTTCAAGATGGCTCTGCTCTAGACACACGTTGGAGTGAGGACCTTGCCGCTCTGCGGCGCGCGCTCGGAGACGGCGCCATCGCGGGGCAACGAAACGCCGACGACGAAGCTTGCCGCATACTCTCGGCCGTTGCCAGTTATGAAGCTTGGGCCCGCGACGAGTTCCGCATCGCTCACGACCACTTCCGGCTATTAGGCGAGGACAACTTCCGCCGCTATTTGCCGGTCGAGCCGCTGCGGATTCGGGTTCATCCCGACGACACGTTGAGCGATGTCTTCTGCCGCGCCGCGGCCGCCCGCGCCGCCGGCTGCCGGTCCACCGTGAGTGTGCCGTCGTCGTTATCCGGCCCCGCGGCAGACGCCGTCGAGCTGCTCGACCGGCTAACAGATTCTTGGGCCGGGGCCATCGAATTCATCGAAGAGGATGATGCGAGCATCGCCGCGGCTATCCGGCTGGGACAAGTGGCTCGCGTTCGCTACGCGGCACCCGAGCGCGTGTCGGAAACCATTCGAGAAGCCGCCGCGGAAGCCCTGCAATACCTGGCCGACACACGCGTATCGTTACACGGCCGCATCGAGCTACTCTGGTACTGCCGCGAACAAAGTGTGTCGAACGTATACCACCGATACGGAAATCTCGGCCTGCGCGCCGACGAGTCTCGCGACGAACCTCTCTAACGTTGACCAGATGTCGCTAGTCCCATGGTTAGCCGCGACGCGCAGGCTTTGCGGAGCGGAGCGCGGAAGCGTCTCGCGCTTTCGCGACAGAATCATCGGTTTGACCTACACAGAATTATTTAGCTCTTCCAACTGGCGAATCCGTGATTCTAGCGACTCGACATATTCTCGGATTTGTGAATCTCGCAAGTCGGTCATTAAAAACGCCATCGGCAAAAAACACAGGAAGGTAATGAGCCCAACATTTGAGTTCCCAGTCGTCCAGTAACCGACGAGATTGGCGATCAAGACAATCGCGCACAACGCAACGGCAAACGCAA
>DASZZA010000964.1:0-2504 GCA_035545135.1 Lacipirellulaceae bacterium
TTTCGCTGCGGAACCCGGCGTAATTCAACTTGGCCCGCAGCTTGCCGACCTCTTCTTCGGTTTTGGGCTGTAGAGCCTTCGCCATTTTGGGCGTCGTCTTTTCGAGCAGGCGGCCAATTCCATCGGAGCGTTTCGTGACTCCCCGCGCCGTCTCTCCGCGGCGGCGGGCCGGATCGCGCAGATCGTCCAGCCTCGCCTCGGCGCGCGGCTTTTTGGCGGAAAGCAAGTCAAGCAGAATCCAGGCGCCGCAAGCCACGCCACCGAAAATGGCGAGCTTGGTCAGAAGCGGCATGCTGATCAGGGACGCAAGTATGGGGATCATGGTCGTGTCGGAAATTGGATGTTCGATGTTCGATGATGGATGAGGGATAAATGATGATTGACTCGGATTGGTTCGTCCTTCATCCCTCATCCCTCACGTATCAACCGCCTACACTCGAATGTTTACGATTTTTCGAATCATGAGGGCCCCAAGCAACTGCGTGACGATGCCGGCCACCAGCATTTTCTTGCCGAGCGGGTCGGTGAAGAGCGTCATCAGGTAGTCGGGGTTCATGCGATAGACCACGGCGAACAAAACGGGGGGCAACGCCAGAAGCACGATGCCCGATAGCCGGCCTTCGCCGGTCAGTGCTTGAACTTGCCCCCAGATTTGGAACCGTTCACGGATCAAGTGTCCGATCTTGTCGAGAATCTCGGCCAGGTCGCCGCCCGTTTGACGTTGCAAAATGATGGCGGTGGCAAAGAACTTCAGGTCGAGGTTGGGTACCCGCTTGGTCAAATCATTCAGAGCTTCCTCGAGCGGTTTGCCGAGATTTTGCTCTTCAAACGTGCGGCTGAACTCGCCGCCGATCGGCTCGGACATTTCCTGAGCGACCAGGCTGAAGCCGGCAGCAAGGCTGTGACCTGCACGAAGCGCACGAGCGATCAGCTCCAGCGCTTCGGGAAGTTGCGCGGCAAAAGCCTTCATGCGCCGCTTGCGACGAAACAGCAGCCACACAATTGGCAGGAAGGCGAGAAACACCGCCATCACGGGACCCAGGATAACGTTGAATCCGGCCACAATAGGCAGGACGACGCCGACGGCGCCAAGTCCGCCGGAGATCAATAGGAAATTCGGCACCGACATCGTAACGTCGGCCTGTTCAAACAGCAGACGCAGATTCAAATAGCGGGAAACAAATTTCTCAATGTGGCCTGTGCTGTCGGTGCGCATGGCCGCGAGCAGATCTTTGTACTGTGCAGCGTCGGACTTTTGGCCCTTTTTGCCGGACGTCAATACGCTAAGGCGCTCCTCGACCTCAGCTTCGCGGTCGCCGCTTGTGATAAAGGCCAATGCGCCGACCAACGCGGCGACGCCAAGGAACACGGCGATGTAAATGAATATAGGGTTCATACGTGGGATGTCAGGTGTCAGGTGTCGGGTATCAGGGATCGGAGCTCAACCGCGATCGATTGATGACGGGCGTCTTACTCCCTGCTCCACGCTCCGTGTTCTTTGCTATTAATCTTTGAGCATGATTCGTTCGCGGAACGCACTCGACGGAAGTCGCACGCCGCTGGCTTCCAGTCGGGACATGAACGTGGGCCGGATGCCGGTGGCCACGAAATGCCCGACGGCCCGCCCGCGTTCGTCCACCCCGTCCTGGTTGTATTTGAATATGTCCTGCATCACGATCGTGTCTTGCTCCATGCCGACGATCTCGGTGATGTGCGTCACTTTGCGGGGCCCGCCTTGCAGACGGTTGGCCTGCACGATCAGGTCCACAGCATTGGCGATTTGTTGTCGCATGGCCCGGATGGGCATCTCGAAGCCCGCCATCATGATCATCGTTTCGAGCCGGGCGATGGCGTCGCGCGGCGTGTTGGCATGGCACGTGGTGAGCGAACCTTCGTGGCCCGTGTTCATAGCTTGGAGCATGTCGAGCGTTTCGGCGCCACGGCACTCGCCGATGATGATCCGGTCCGGCCGCATACGCAAACTGTTGCGCACCAGGTCGGTCGCCTTGATCTGGCCCTTGCCTTCGATGTTCGGCGGACGGGTCTCGAGCCGCACCACGTGGTCCTGTTGAAGCTGCAATTCGGCCGCATCTTCGATCGTAACGATGCGGTCTTCATTCGAAATGAAGCTGGATAGCGTGTTAAGCAGCGTCGTTTTACCAGAGCCGGTACCGCCGGAAATGATGATGTTGAGCTTGGCCTTCATGGCGCCTTCGAGAAGCATCACCATTTCGGGCGTCAAGCTTTTGAAGTTCAGCAGATCCTCGAGCTTAAGCGGGTTGGAGCCGAAGCGCCGGATCGTGACGCACGGGCCATCGAGCGCGAGCGGCGGAATGATCGCGTTGACGCGGGACCCATCGGGCAGCCGGGCGTCAGCCATCGGGCATACTTCATCCACGCGACGGCCAACTTTGGATACGATGCGGTCAATTATCTGCATCAGATGTTTGTCGTCGCGAAAAGCCACGGGTGTTTTTTCCAGGCAGCCCGAGCGCTCGACGTAC
>DASZZA010000965.1:0-2163 GCA_035545135.1 Lacipirellulaceae bacterium
AAAACGCACCAGCCCAAGCCCAATGCGGCGTAATTCTTGATAGGGCCGTGCGACATTGGATACCAGCCAAACGCGAGCACAAGGCAGCGAGTCATGTTGCTGAATTGCAACGTGAGCGAATATCGTCGGAATCGACCTAAAGTGGGCTTCTACCAGCATTTGGGGCGGGCGACCAGGGCACTCGTGGTGAACAGTCAACATTTGGACCAAGAACGGAAATGTCCGGGGCCAAGTTGTTGAATGATTGCAAGTTCTTTCCATATAATCAGTTAAGCCAGCGGTGATGTCGCTCGCGCGGCGGGGACGGCGCAGCGTGTGCATTTGGCACAGGCAGCACCACCTGGGAGAAGCATTCATGGCTCATACACACCGAGTTCCCGCCGCCCCAGCCGAAGAACTGCCGGCCGATTTGCTCCGCTTGGCTTCGGCGATTCACGCCCTACCGGACCATTATTCCCGCGATTTGATCCCCGCACTGGAACGAGTCGTGGAAAGCACGAAACGTCGCCGACGCATCCTGACGCTTGTGCAAGACGCCCTCAGCCAATTGCGGCTCGATATGAAATACTTGATGTTCGATGTTGAAGCGACCCGCCGCGAGCGCGACGAATATCACGCCCGAATCCAGGAACTTGAAAGTTAGATAGGTATCAGGTGTAAGGAGTTGCGGTGGCGAATTAACGGCGGGGCTTACCCCGCGCGGGGCAAGCCCCGCCGCTAATTCGCAAGTCTACGCGACACCTGACACCTCGATCATGGCCACGATCAAAACCGCGGAACAACTGGCTCAGCGGGCGCTGGACGTCAGCGTCGTCGATGATGCGCAGCTCCAGGGAGTCTGGAGCGAGTTGGGGTCGACGAACGCGCCGCTCGGCGCATTCCAACAGGTGCTTCTTCGTCGCGGGCTTTTGACACAATACCAGCTCGAGCGGCTTATGCGGGCCGAATCGCGTACTGGTTTCTTCTACGGCGATTACAAGGTGTTGTATTGCGTGGGCGCCGGCACGTTTGCCCGCGTGTTTCGGGCCGTCCACCGACACACCGGGCAGATGTACGCGTTAAAGGTTCTCCGCAGCAGCTTGAGCAATCCTAAGGGGATACACCCCAAAACGGGCAAGAGTTTAAAACTGTACATCGACCTCTTTCGCCGCGAAGGCGAATTTGGCCTCAAGCTGAAGCACCCGAACATTGTCGAGCTGCACGAAGTTTATTCGCGCGGTGCGACGCATTACATCGTGATGGATTTCGTCGAAGGACGAAATCTGCGCGAGTTCTACCGGGCCCATCGCCGGTTTGGCTTCATCGAGGCGGCCCATATCATGGAAGGTGTTATGGCCGGTCTGAACTACGCCTTGCAGCAGCATGGCATCACGCACCGCGACCTGAAGATGTCGAACGTTCTGCTTTCTAGCGACGGCGAACCCAAGTTGGTCGATTTCGGCCTGGCCGGCGCGGAAGGCGCCGAAGAGGAGGCGATCGAGGGCATTAGCCGCCGAACGGTCCTGTACGCAGGCTTGGAGCGCGCCACCGGCTGCCGTATGGACGATCCGCGCAGCGACATCTATTTCGCCGGTACAATTTTTTATCAAATGCTGAGCGGTCAGCCGGCTCTGCCCGATGTTCGTGACCGCCAGCAAGCGGGCAAGGCGCTCTACCGCGACATCAAGCCCATTTTGGAAATCATTCCCAACTTACCACTGTCGCTAAGCTTGATCGTTCATAAAGCACTTGAAATCGAACCGGACAAGCGGTACCAAACGCCATCCGATATGCTTGTTGACCTCAAGCTGGCCATCAAGCGATTGAAGGAGGGCAAAGAAAGCCGCACGGCAGGCCAGGAACTCGCGAGTAGCGAAGGTCGTGACGAACAGGGCCAGCCGCGCAAGCTGATGATCGTCGAGTCCGACGTAAAGATGCAGGATATGCTGCGGGAGCTATTCAAAAAGAATGGCTACCGTGTGCTCGTGCTCAGCGATCCAGAGCGGGCAATCGAACGTTTTTTTCAAGATAGCCGCGCGGCCGACATGGTCCTGTTCACTACTGCCAGCAATGGCCGGGCCGCGCTCGATGCGTTCAATCGTATCGGGCAGGAGTCGCTCACCCGCGACACGCCGGCCGTGCTGCTGCTCGACCAAAACCATCATCACTGGGAAGAGGAAGCCC
>DASZZA010000966.1:0-2742 GCA_035545135.1 Lacipirellulaceae bacterium
CAACCCGCGCAGCATCTGGGCGACGGTCCAGATCGGCTGCTTGCAGAGTTGCAGATAGGGATTGAACCGGTGATACCCAAGCGCCGCGTTTGGCAGCCCGGACAGGAACGCGAACTCGGTGCGCATCGTATATCCGCGCGCAGGCACTGTGAGACGGCCACTATACGCGGCTTCGGCGGCACAACGATCGAACTCGCCCAAAAGATCGCGGGGAATGCCCTGATCCAGTCGGCGCGCATCAAAGAAAGACTCGGCCTGCACCGCGACGATGTCGGGGCCCCGTTCTTTTAGAAAACCATGGAAGGCCGGGCGGGTGCCTTGCGCGAGCTTGCGGCTCGGCACCGCCGGTGTAGCTGGCGCGCGGTCCGGCTCACCGGCCAGAAAGAAATAGAAGATGAGGCAGACGACGAGACTGAGCTTGTCGACATCTTCTGTGACATTGGCCGTCGGCCCAAACTTCCTCAGCAGAGCAACGAAAGTTGAACGCAAGGGGCCGCGGATAATCGCATAGAGAAGCCCGAGAACGGTGGCGAGGTAAATGATCGCTGGCAGGAAGTCGTCTGGATGATTCCTTACATCGAGCGGCGGCTCCAACATAACGGCGCCGGCGACACTGAGAATTGCCGCCGCCGTCACGCCGAGGATCTTCCACAAGCCAATGAAGCGGACGTAAAGCGCCGGATGATTGATCGCCTCGCGCACCAGTCGGAAATCCGAGAACACCAGCGGTTCGCGGAGGATGGCGTATTTCGCGTTATTGGCGATAACGATACCGGAAAAGGTGATGAGGGTTGCCGTAGCCGAGAAGATCGGCCGGTAACTCACCATCAGCAGCGTGATGAAGAAAACCACGAACGGCATCGCGGAGAGCAGGCTGATGCGGCGTAAGATCGGCCGCCGACGTAATCGGGGCTGAGCCAAGTTCTCCATACAGAGAATCAGCAGGATCGTCACCGCAAGGGCGGCCGCCACCATAATCATAAGAAAATAATCCCACACCCCGCGGTATGCCTCATACCCCACCGGCGGTTGAGCAACACTCTATCCCGCTTCGGGTGCTACTGCCAGGATTCGTGACAGCCGAAAGCTTCTTATGCGAGCGGCAGAGGGGCGCTCATGAGCACCATCTCGCCGGGACGCTGGTTTTTCGCTCGCAGCCGGACGGGGACGCGCTCAATTTCATTAAAACCCAGGTTCCTGTACAGTTTCAGGGCGGCCTCATTGTCCGCCCAGACGTGCAGGCTGAGGGTGGACTGCCCGGCGCTCACTGCCAGATCCCCACAGCAAGCAACCAGCAGCTTAGCCAAACCCTGGCCACGGAACGCCTCCACCACCGATAGGCTATTGAGATACCAGGAACCTGGGACCCGGCTCTCGAAGAACCGTTTGAACGGCTCCAGCCGCACGTCCGGCAGCAAGCTTTGGAGCAGCGGGTGCAGGCCAAATTCGGATACGGGGTACGAGAGAGCCAATCCGACAACTTTGCCCTCACCCACAGCGACGATGGCATTGGCGAAATTGAGTGGTGAATCCTCGTCTTTGACCGCCAGACGCAGGAACTGTTTCGCCCGGATGCCGGGCACCACGCCGTCCAGCAGGGATTCGAAAAGACCCTCTCCAGCCTCGAGAACCAGATCGACGATCAGTTCCGCGTCACCCGCTTCCCCGATGCGAAAGCTGATATCCATAGTCGGCTCAACCCGTCGCCATGTCTTTAGGCATCATCCGCTGTTCAGCCGAAGAATTGCAAGAGGACGGGAGCGCGAGATCTCGCTGACTAAGGGCGCGGCGAGCGTCGGCCTGGGCGGGCTAGGCGAAGGAAAGCAAAGGGATTGGCGGCGATGGCAGCCGTCCAATCCAGGAGCTTGCGGCGCGGTTCACGTTGCGTGAACAACACCTCGCCCAGATCGGGAATATGATTGGGTTCGGCAAGACGCTTTGCGATCTTGGCTACACCTTCTGGCCGGTCCGAGATCAGATGCAACACCAGTGTGCGGACCAGGAACTCCTCCAGTGCACGATACTCGATGAGATTCAGTCGGCCGGCGAGGCTGCCGGCGGCGAGATCCGCAATTAAGCCGTCGTCGAGGACACGGTCATGGGTGAACCCCTGCTCACCGAAAAAGGCCGCGCCAAGCTGGATCGGCTTCAGCCCCGCCTGAGCTGCTTCGATCAACCCCTGGGAATTCAGTCCAACCGCCCAATCGACGTAGGGGAAGAGACTTCCCAGCGGCTCCCGCTCCATGATCTTCAATCTCTTGCGCCAGGGTCCGGGTAGCCTCTCTCGCCAGGCTCGCATCCGGTCGAATGTCACCGGTGCCATGAGATTGGGGCGACGCCGCTCCCACGGATGTGCCTTGAAGATCACCGAATGCCCGCTGTTCTCGAGCAAGCCACCGATTAGGCGCTGATAGATCGCGATGGTCGACATCTCCTCCAAGGGCGTCTCGATCACCGAGAAATCGTTGAGGACCTGTCCCAGCACCAGCACGGTGGCGGAAGAGTTGTGCCCAAACGGCGGCGGCAGGACTGCCATGGCATCCGCGCGCACATTCTTGTTCCGTTTCATCCGGAACCGAACCTGCGCCTCTGCCCGCAGTCGATCCGTGAGATCGGGGTCTTCCGGCAGCACTAAACGCTGCCGATAGATTGGATCGCGCAATTGCGACTGGTTCGGAAGCGGTGTCGACCGCTCCTCGAAATAGAAGTCGTTGCCGGTAAAGAACGTCTCCTGCGTGAAGA
>DASZZA010000967.1:0-3197 GCA_035545135.1 Lacipirellulaceae bacterium
TTTCATCGCCCCGGAGACCAACGAACCACGTGGGAAGGGTCAGTCCCCCGGCTAGGGAAGATTTGACCCCGCAGCGGTTGGAGTTGGCACGGAGGCCGCCCATCCGCTACGATACACTCCCCGACGCGCGGCAGTCGCTTCCTCCCCCCTAAGGCGACCTGCTGCGAGTCCGCCCGCACGCAAGCGTTATTGCGTCCAATCGCTCCCGGAAAGGTGACAGCGTCCTTTGCCCCCCTGGGACGTGTGCTTTTCTGGGAGCTTTTTTTGCGCGCCGAGCGCGCGGTCGCGTTGCTGAGGTCTCTCTTCTAAGCTAGAATCCGCGACCACAAAAATATCACGCAGAGGCGCAGTGAACGCAGAGCAAAGAACACGTTTTGGAGCAGAAATCTCCAGCCATTAGCGCCGACTAGCACTGATCATTGTTCTTCGCTTCCTCAGCGTACTCTGCGCCTCTGCGTGAGACAAAAACTACAGCCAAGGAAGACGCACTCGATGAGCAAGGAAGCTCCCAAACGGCGTTCGACGCCGAAAAAATTAGGTACACTTTCCGCCGAGGAACAGCTGCGCGCCGGCCGTGAGATCGTCCGTCGCGAGGCGGCCGGCGTATGGAAGGTGTCGTATCGTTTGAACTCCTCGTTTTGCGAGGCCGTGAAGCTGCTCTACACATGCAAGGGAAGCGTGATCGTCACCGGCATGGGCAAGGCCGGAATTATCGGCCAGAAGATCGCCGCCACGCTGTCGTCCACGGGGACGCGGGCCCACTTCATGCATCCGGCCGAGGCATTTCACGGCGACCTCGGTCGCGTTCATCCGGACGGTGTGGTCGTCATGCTCAGCCAGAGCGGAGAGACGGCCGAGGTCGTGCAGTTGTTGCCGTCGCTGCGCGAGTTTGGCGTGCCGCTCATCGCGATCACGGCGGCCAGGACGAGCTCGGTTGGCCAGGCGGCCAATGTGGTCATCGAGCTGGGCGAATTGGAAGAAGTTTGCTCGCTGGGGCTCGCGCCAAGCACGAGCACGACCGCCATGCTCGCGGTGGGGGATGCACTAGCCTTGGTGCTCAGCAAGATGCGGAATTTTCAGGCCGACGATTTCGCCCGCTTTCATCCGGGCGGTGCACTGGGCCGCAAGCTGAGCCGCGTCGACGATATCATGCGGCCCATCTCCGAATGCCGCGTTGCCAGTGAAGCTCAAACCGTACGACAGGTGATTGTCGCGTGCGGCAAGCCCGGCAGACGAAGCGGGGCCATCATGCTGACTGACAAGACGGGCCGCTTGACGGGACTCTTTACCGATAGCGACCTGGCGCGGCTCTTCGAGCGGCGTGATGAGCAAGCGCTCGATCGGCCAATGAGTTGCGTGATGGTTGCGCGGCCGACCACCGTGCCCAGCGGAACGCGCGTCGGCGACGCGGTGATGTTGTTGGCGCAACGAAAATTCAGCGAGTTGCCAGTGGTGGATAAGAAAGGCCGGCCGATCGGGCTCGTTGATGTCACCGATGTCGTCGGGCTGAAGGCCGAAGCCGAGGTGGCCAACGTGAAGCCGGCTGACGCCAAACCAAAGAAAGTGGCGTAGCGTCGGCGGCCAGACGGAACTTGTTCAATTATTTGTCGTACCGGTCGGCGTGGCCGCCGACGCTAAACCATCGGTCGATCCATGTCGCTTGCTCAGGTCTGTTCCAAAATCGAGTTGATCCTTAGCGACGTCGACGGCGTGATGACCGACGGCGGCATTCACATCCTCGACGACGGCCAGCAGCTTGTGAAGTTTCACATCCGCGACGGCATGGGTGTGCGGCTGTGGCGCGAGGCTGGTAAGCGTTTTGGAATTGTAACAGGTCGGAATTTGGAGTCGGTTCGCCGCCGGGCAGCCGATTTGTGGCTCGATACAGTCCGCCTCGGCGTAGACGACAAGCTACCGGCGGTCGATGCGCTGGCGGCCGAATTCGGTTTTACGCGCGAACAAGTCTGCTACATCGGCGACGATCTATTGGATTTGGCAACGATTCGCGCCGTGGGGTTCGGCGTCGCGGTGGCCGACGCAGTCGAAGACGTTCGCCGTGCGGCGAAGTACACCACCAGTGTTCCTGGCGGACGGGCGGCGGTTCGCGAAGTCGTGGAAGTCATCCTGAAAAACACGGGTCGCTGGGACGACGTGCTGAAACGGTACGGTGGTCCAACTACAAACGTTTAGCGTCGGCGGCAACGCCGAACTATTTCCTGACACATGTTCCGCCGCATCCTTCGCAGCACGATAGTATTGGCCGCGATCATCGCGGCCTACGAGGCGTACGCGCTGTTTGCCGTGCCCTGCATGGAGCCGTCCCTCGCGGTGCGAGAACAGCGTCGCGTGGATCTCGCAGATTTAAAAGATGCGCCGGAATCGGTTTCAAAATACCAGCGTCTGTTAGCCAACTATTTTCCGCCGGACCATTGGAGCCAACTTCGACCGCCCAAGGTGATCGGCCCCAGCGACCAATGGCTGATCGTGGTCGACGATTACACACGCCATCCAGCCGTTGAAGAAAGTGACAAGACCACGCTGCTCGACGTGAACAAGCTTGTGATGGTGATATTTCCGCATCCGCCGCACGAAGGCGACATCGCGCCGCGCGACGCGATCATTCTCGACGCGCCGCAAGGTGCGCACCTGTTGATCGACGATTTCCACCCGGAAATGGGCCGCATCGGCCAGATTCGACGGGGTACATTCCCTGGCGCGATTACCATCCATAGCGATATGCGCGAGCCGGGCCCAGCCGATGACCTGCTGGTTCAAACCTCGGACCTCAAAATGAACACCAAGCTGCTCTATTCCGACAGCGAGGTGAAATTCCAACTTGGCGCTAACCTTGGCCGCGGCCGCGAACTGGAGATTCGATTCCTGTCCGATGAGCACTTGCAGCCGCGGAAAGGCGGACTTCATTTTTCCGGATTCGATACGCTGGAAATCCGCCGCGATGTGCGGATGCGCATGCAAATTGATACGACCAGTTTGCTGCCAGACAACGGCGAAAAGGTCCCGCCAAGTCCCTCAGTTCAAGTGAGCGACGCAGCCAAGAAAGTACCAGCCACACCCAAACCGCCGGTCGATATTACATGCAATGGGCCCTTCACGTTCGACTTCGTCCGAGACGTGGCCAGCGTGGATCGCGACGTGGTGGTGCGCCAGCTCAATCCGAATGGGCCGTTCGATCAGCT
>DASZZA010000968.1:0-2019 GCA_035545135.1 Lacipirellulaceae bacterium
CGAATTGGACCAGTGTCGACATGCAATCTAACGAGTCGCTAATCCTTGACTACCGCCGCAATCGCCTCGCACAACGGGCCGACGTTTTGCTCGGTGATGCCTGCCACGTTGATGCGTCCGGAGCCGACGATGTAAATCGCGTACTTCTGCTTCAGTGCTTCAACCTGTGGCGGCGTCAAACCCGAGAACGAGAACATCCCGCGTTGGCGCGCGATAAAGGAGTAGTCGCCGGGGACACCTTTGGCCTTGAGCGTTTCCACCAAAAGGGCCCGCATGCCATTGATGCGGTCGCGCATTTGCGTTACCTCTTTTTCCCAAAGACTGCGCAACTCACCGTCGTTAAGCACGGTCGTGACGAGTTCGGCGCCGTGGGCGGGCGGATTGGAGTAATTGGCACGGATGCAGACTTTCACCTGGCTCTGTACGGCGTCGGCGGCCGCCTTGTCTTTGGCAACGATCGTCAGCGCGCCGACACGCTCGCAATAGAGACCGAAGTTCTTTGAGAACGAACTGCAGACGATCAATTCGGTCCCCGGCCGCACGAACGTGCGCACTCCGGCGGCGTCTCGATCGATTCCATCTGCGAAACCTTGGTATGCGAAGTCCAGGAAGGGCAGCAGGCCACGTTGGTAGATCGTGTCGGCGAGCGTCCTCCACTGGGCCGGCGTGGGGTCGATGCCCGTGGGATTGTGGCAGCAGCCGTGCAGCAGCACGATGTCGCCAGCCGGTATGTGCTCAATGGCCGCAATGGCGTCGTCGAATGCCAGGCCGTTTGTTTTGGCATCGAAGTAGGGAAAGCTTTTCGCCGGCACGCCCGCGGCGGCGAATATCTGGGGGTGATTCGGCCACGTCGGCTGCGTCAGCCACACGGTAGCCTTTGGGAACTGCGTGTGGATCAGGTCGGCAGCGACGCGTAATGCAGCTGTGCCACCCGGCGTGTGGGATGTTGCCGCTCGGTCCGAAGATGCGGCTTCATGTCCGTCGCCAAATAGGAGTCCTTGAACCGTCGCCGCATAGGCGCGCGAGCCGTCGATGGGCAAGTACGACATCGACTTCTGCCGTTCGAGCACGAGCCGTCCGGCCCGGCGAATTGATTCCAGAATGGGTGTTTTGCCGCTTGCATCCTGGTAAACGCCAACGCTGAGATTGATCTTGCTGGGATTCGGGTCTTCTCGAAACGACTCAGTAAGTCCGAGGATGGGGTCGCGCGGTGCTGGTTGGACTTTTTCGAACATTGCCTGCTTATCCGTTGCATGGAGTGATTCAGTTGCACATGGCTGCATAACTTGACGCTCGCTGCCAGCCCATGGGACAATTAAGAGTAACAGACAACTAGACACGGAGACAGGGAGAGGTTATCGGCCCCTCGCCGCTACTCGGATGTTTTGGAGGGCGCGGCCGATCTTGCTTTCGATTGCTTCTCCGTACCGAGCATCCCACCCGTTAGGCTCCGCAGGCTCCCGCCATGTCCCGTCCGCGCATTGGCATTTGGTTTATTGGTGCGCGGGGCGGTGTGGCAGCCACCGCGACGCTGGGACTTGTCGCTCTGCAAAAGCACGTGGTTTCAAACGTGGGGCTCGTGACCGGGCTGCCGCACTTCGAGAAACTCGATTTCGCCGCTTGGGATAGCTTTGTCGTCGGTGGGCATGAGATCCGCGAGGGGACGCTTCTCAATTCCGTCGAGCGGCTTCGGGCCGAAAGTCGCGTGCTCGACTCCGCCGTGGTGGAAGCGTGCCGCGATGAGCTCGGGGCCATCGACGCCCGCGTTCGCCCAGGCACGCTGGCGAACTGCGGGGAAAGGATTGGCAGCCTGGCAGGTCCGGAGCTGGCGAACTTCGACCTCGAATCGGCCCGCGATACGATTCAGCGATTGCAACACGACCTGCGCGAATTCCAGCGGGAAGTCGAAGTCGAGCAGGTGATCATGGTCAATGTGGCCTCGACCGAGCCGGTCGCCGATTTGCAGAGGATTCCCGATCGTTGGAACGTCCTGGCGAAGCGCATCAGCGAGTCCGATTA
>DASZZA010000969.1:0-2994 GCA_035545135.1 Lacipirellulaceae bacterium
TCAACGATAGAGCGCTGCTACGGTCCCCGAGAAGCGGAATGGCCCTTGGCCGGCTTGCTGGGCTGGCCGGAAGCATGTAACGACATCGTTTCCCAGCGGATCGGGGTATAGCGCAGCCTGGTAGCGCGGCAGTTTTGGGTACTGCAGGTCGTTGGTTCGAATCCAGCTGCCCCGACCATATAAATCAATGACTTATGGCTTTTTCGCGCGGGCGTGCCTTCGGGCCTGACCCGGAGGATGCCGGTACGGTCCGGAAAACGCGTCGTACGGCACCGGAATCGCCGGGGTCGTTGACTGCCTCAATGATCTTCTGGCGATTGCCCGGCACACCCTGCTGCAGTACATCAATAATCGGGAGCGCCGCGCGGATTCGCCTTAGCCCAGGCCGTAACCTTTTCATCTGGAATGATAAGCGATGACTGGCCGCTGGACGCGTAATAGCTCTTTCCGCTCTCCACGGAATAAGCCACTCCGCCCCATACTGCGTCGTCGTTCAGGTGTATGCGTCCAATCTCCGGATTGATGTTGCTTACAGTCGTGACCTTGATTTCAAGGCGGCCGTATTGGCGGCTTCTGATCGCGGCCAGATCGCCAATCTTGACGTTGCGATAGTAGCGCTCGATTTCTTCGGCCGTTTGACCGCGGCTTGGGTCGCCGGAGGGCTTTCCGGGAGGAAGCATATTCTAGGCAGCCTTCTAATAAAGACGCGACAGCGCTCTGTTTGTTTTCGACAATCCGGATGGGTGCTTGCGCTAACCGGAGGGTTTTCAGGACAATAGCAAGTCGAACGATAGCTTGCCAATCGCCTCATTTCCCGGTGTAGCCAAACCTCGCCGATCGGTATTTTGCGACATCTTGCCAATCGGCGCTCCGCTGCAGCGCGCAATTTTGAATCCTGTCGCGGCAGGTCGGGCCCGCGCCGGTCGACAACGATGCGCGGGAGGATTAAACGGTCATTGCGGTTAAGCCAGACTGTGGTTCGAGATCGTTCATCAGGCTCGGCAAGGAAGGCGCTGAGTCAGGTAGACAACATTGGCCGACCCTGAGCTTCCGAGGTGCGTGTGGTGGAATCAAAAGAGGGCGGGATCGATGTCCGCATTGGACGAGCGCGTTGAGATCCGGCCGGAGAGGATGAAGCAATGAGCACCTGGACGCTTGTTGCTCGACCCGAAGGGGACGGCATTGCGGCCGATCTGACGATCGACGGCGGATCACCGCTCACATTGGGTCGGGTCGAAATTGAGAGACTGGGAGCCGCGCTGGAAAATGCGCTTGCGGGTGTTGACGACATGTACAGCCGGATTTCATGCGTGAACGCCGGCAACCAGATCGTCGTGTCGGTCGACAAGATCACCGTAGCTGCCCTGAGATATGACAAGGCGGATCTGATGTGCAGCCAGTTGAAAGAACTTCTGGCGGGTCAGGGCACTGAATTTATCGGCTAAGAGGCAGTCGAGAGACGGTGCTGGGAATTCTACGGGCTCGTGGGCGCTTGCGATCGTCCGCCCGAATCGATCGCTTTGATTTTGCCGATTACTGAAAGAGCACCGATAGCGCTGAGTCGTGACCGTCGTGTCGACGCTCCCGTCCGAATAAAGGCCTCGCAATCCTGTTGAGAAAAGCAACTGCGGCGGGCGATAGCTAATCTCTCAGCGCAGGGCAGCAATGCGGATATGTCCAGCCGCCTAAAACCTTTCTGCAGTCACAAGGAAAAACCCGTCGGCGAGGAGGACTCCCGACGGGTTTTTACGCGGTACGGGGATGAACGGGTAACTGAGCCGTTCGGCGAGACAATGCACGACCCGCAAAGAAGTTGCTATGCAGACAACGCGGGGGTGCTCTGACGCTAGCGATAGAAGTAAATGAAGCGATGTATAGTAAGACATACATCTCCCCTTGACGGAAGAAAACCCGCCGGTCTTTCGGCGAGCTGCGTCGCGGATCTGCTTCTCGGACGTGTCTTCACGATCCGATTGCGGATGCGTGGATATGGGGAAGTCAGGAAGAGAAAAAAATGATGTCTGATGCAGATCGAGTAGAGTTCGGAAATCGTCTTGCGAAACTGGTCGCTGACAAACATTGGACAGTAGACGAATTTGCCCGCGAAGCATCGAAGCGTTTCCGTGGCCTCCATGATTTCCGCCGTTGCGACATCTCGCTCTACATGCGCGGCATCCAGTTTCCGAAGCCCGCGCGCCTGAAGGCGATCTGCGAAACGCTTGGCATCGAAGCAAAAACACTTGGGACCGAAGTTCACGTCGGTATGAAGCACTAGTTTGAAGCGATAGCTCCGTCAGAGCCTGGTTCTGATGGAATCAGAGGCCGCTCGTTGAACGGCCTCCTTCAATCGGCTGTAACGCGCCGCTAACCGGTCTGACGCGTGAGCCGTTCCCGCGACGGGGATGGCTCTGCCCGAGGTCGATCAGGTTGCGTGTCGGTTATGGAAAGTTGCGTCGTTGGCCTCGTGCGTTCCCAGCGATGCGATGAGCGCAGCTTGATTCACGGGCGCCGGATTGGGATGGCGTTCGATCGGAATCCATGTGTTGGACCATCGATCGAAGCGCTTCGCCTTGGAATCGGTCGTGCTTAAAAGAAGGGTGCGCCAGCGAACCGGCGCACCCTTCGATGCTTTATAACTTGATCGGCAATCAGTACGGGCAGATCGTGCGGCCCCAGCGCGGGCTGTAATAGCAGCCAGGCGCGATGAAGCCCCAGCCCCGGCCTCGGCCCCAGCCGCGACCACGGCCCCAGCCGCGTCCGCGACCACGACCCCAGCCACCGCCGCGTCCACGACCGCCGCCGCGAGCTTCCGCAGACGTTGTCGATCCGGCCACCAGAACCGAAGAAACGCCGGCAACGCCGATAAAATACACGCAAACCATCGCCGTCGCCGCCAGGATGCGGGTGACGATGCTGCGGCGCGCGCTCGAACTTTTTTGAATCATCAAGAGAATCTCCAACTCTGTTTGGCACCTTCGTGAAGCAGACCTTGTA
>DASZZA010000970.1:0-4765 GCA_035545135.1 Lacipirellulaceae bacterium
TTGCAGAGTGAAGAGCGACGAGTTGATCAATGGTTGGTGGCATCACCAGGTCCACCAAGTCGCTGTGGGATGAATTAGCGAACTGTCCTATCGGATTGCTAGCGAAGTCGAACGACAGCCCGGCATAATCCGTCTGGGTGGAGCGACTGAGCAGTCGTGCGGCGGCTTCACCATGAGGTAAACGCTCGCTGGCGATGTCCCTCGCAGCCCCAATCGCAGGGGCCGGCTGAGTGGAGTCCTGCCAGTAATGCGGAGCGATTAAGCAAAGAAGTAGCAACACCAACAAGATAGCCGCGCATGGCCATGGGCTGGGTTGCCGATCAACTTGCATAGGACGCACTCCGGCCGATCCATGGTGCCCCCGACCGGGCGCGCGATTATATTCGGTCATGGTACGTCATCCACGCCGCTGACGATCGAACACTCGATAATAAGCAGCGAACGCTATCAACGGCCGGCGAACGATCGCAAAACCGTGTCGGCGTAATCAGTTGTGGCACGGGCAATCCAGAGACACAGAATCCGGCTATCAGATAAGATCGGTAATATGCGCCGCCTCAATAAAATGAGATTCGCCGGTTTAATCCAATAAATGCTAGCGGCTAAAACTTACGATTCACTGAACAGACCGCCAGGGCAACGCCCCTGGGAAGCGCGGGAACAACTCTTGCCGTCGCTTCCCGGCCCCGCATCGCCCTCTCAGACGGAGCATGCATGAAGACCGAAGGTCAGGCCCATTTATTGCGGATCTTTGTCAACGAAAGCGATCGTTGGGAGGGCCGGGCGCTGTACGAAACGATTGTCCGCCTGGCCCGCGAGCACGGTCTGAACGGTGCGACGGCGTTTCGCGCCATTGAGGGCTTTGGCGCCACAGGCCGCGTTCATACCGTAAAAGTCCTGCATCTTTCCATCGACGTGCCGATCGTCGTCGAAATCATCGATTCGCCGGAACGTATCGCCGCGTTTCGACCTACCCTCGATCGAGTCGTCGTCGAAGGCATTGTGACGGTTGAACCCATCCATTTAATCACGTACCGGCGGGACGGTGCCGAGATTGTCGACGACGATGGGATTCCTCTCGATACATCTGAAGACACGCCAAACCTCGAAGCACGGCCGATCTTCAGCGAATTGTCGGACGGCGCCGGGCAGGTCGTCGAAATAGCCAAAGCGGCGGCAGCAAATTCGCGCCGCGTTTACATCGATAGTGTGGACGTGCTTTTGGCATTGCTCCAAGAACCCGAAGGCGTTGCTCGCACCGCACTTACCAATCTTGGCCTCGATTGCAGAGTCGTTGTTCGATCATTGCGCGAGGTCGTTAATCGGGACGAGACTTCCGACGTTTATCAGCGAAACCTGGAAACCAAGACCGGCGCGGCCGCCAAATGGCTTGGACAAAGCGAAGTCGGGGCGGAGCACCTTCTGCTGGCGCTATGTGAAATCCGGCCCAGCGCGGCCACCGATATCCTGATGCGTTTGGGCGCCTTGCCGCGCGATGTTTGCAAAGAGGTGCTGTCCATGCTCAATCGGGAGGACGCCTGGCAAGCCTGGTTGGCCGACCACCCTGAAATGTGACTAACCTGGCATTGCAAAACACGCTTGCGACTAGCTTCACTCACTGTGGTTAAATAATACTTCACAGAGTCGTGATGCAATCTACAGAATGCGCAAAAAATTGGGGCCGCGCTTTGCAGCCGGCCCCGCTGGAACGAATTCCCGAATCGCTCGTTCCGGATTTCATTCGTCTTATGATACCTTCACGTCAATCTTTTTCGGCTGCGCCTCCGGCAACTTCGTGATCGTCACGTGAAGCACTCCATTTGTGAGCTCGGCCGTAATCGTATTCGGGTCGACAGTATCCGGCAGCGATACACTCCTCGAAACTTTGCCATAGCCACGTTCATTGTGCCAATTGGTCCGCTCGCCTTCTGGCGCTTTGCGTTCCAACGTCACTTGCAGCGTGCCCTTATCGAAGGTCAGTTCCACATCATCCTTGGCGACGCCCGGTGCGTCGATCTCGATGTGAAAAATATTCTCCGCTTCCCAAATCGAAGCCGGCGCGCGCCACATGGCTACTTCCTCTGCCCGAAAAAACTGATTGAACAAATTGTCGAACTCCGGCAGGCCGGCCGACAATACACGACCAAGACGATTCCGTTGTAATGCGCTTGACATAGTGATTCCTCCTTTTCGAACCGAATTCACTCGTTCTCGCCGTGGTTTATGACTTCGAAACGAACCTCAAATCGCTCGGCAGTTAGAATGGCCCATGCCGCTTAGGAAACAGCATTGGAGCCCAACCTCGCGTAACCTACGAAGCACGACGCGTGCCACGGGACGGGAGAACCAATCCAAACGTCAGAACAATGCGGTTTAAGTCATTCATTTCCAACAACTTACGCGCGCAACGAAAACGCACCTGTGCGAGAGAAGCCAATATGGCAGGTGCCGGAGTGGCAAAACGGAAGTGTCGGGGCGATTATAACTGCCAAATCGGCAATTTAGACCGTGCTGGAGTGGCGAGCTCTGCGCAACCCCTGGTTCTCAATCAGCTTCACGACCGTTGTTGCCCGGCGAAGAGCGTTCCAAACCTGCCGGCAGTACAACGTATGAACCGCTGAAGGAAACGGCTGGTCCATCGCTGCCGGCAACTTCCACGGTCAGATCGAGTTTTGCCTGCCCCTTATCATCGAGCATTTCCAGAAAGTACTGGCGCGCCACAGGACTCACGGGAAGGCAGCGAGCATAGATTTCCGACGAAGTCACCGGCTCCTGGTACTTAATCGTGCTGCGGCGGATCACGATATTTCCCCGCCGGCCTAACTCTCGAAGCAACAAATAAACCGAGCCCCAGCCGGCAATCGTACAAAGTGCGTTGAGGCTGCCGGCAAAGGCTGTTTGCTGATGATTTCGATTCGGACTCAACGGCAACCCCATGACGAGCCCCTCCGTACCACCGTCGTGCACCCGAATTCCCATTTGGGCACTCATTGGAATTTCGCGTTCCAGCGTCGCTTGTAGCTCGCACAGGAGGGACGAGCCGGTGGCGGAATTCGGATTCGCAGTTGCGTCGGACATTCTCGTGTAATGCAGCAAGGAAGGGGCGGCAATTCCATCCTAGTCGAACGGAAATATCTTCACTAGGCGAATCGGCACACACCGCTAATTTGTCTCCCCGAAACCGACGGACGGTCTATTAGTTGCCCTGGTCAGGTGTCCGCAGTCGGTTGCCATCAGACCAGGCTAACGGACGTCCAAGTTACAACGATGAGTTCTTCTTAAAGCTTGAGCAATAGCAGCACCGAATAGTTCAGCAGCTGCGGATTCACCCCATCTGACGCGCTGTCGTATCGGTCGGACGCCGAGATTTTCAGGCTCACATTCGACGGATGCACGAGCGCGATCTCCCAACCAGTATCGGCGACAAACCGGTACTCGCCCGCCTCATCGAATTCCGGATAGTAGTCGAATTTGGCATAGAACTTTTGGGTTTGTGAAACTTTCTGCGAGTACTCGAATCCGGCAAGCCCTTCCGGCACCCACTTATCTTCCACACCGCCGAAATCGCGCGAGGTGCCGCCGCCGACGCGCCCCATGAAATCAAGATCGGACGTGTGTACAAACCGATAGCCCACACCAATATTCAAATTCGTCTGCAAGTCGTACGCCGCGAACTTGTCGTAAAATACATTGCTCGCTCCGAATAGCGTCCAGGGCGACGAATCGTCGATCTTCCAGTCGTTACAGACGTCGAACTGCGCGTTGTTTTGGGTCGAGGTACCGCCACTCATCGTGAGGTTGTAGTCGCCACTGATGTTCAGTTTCGAAAAGCGCGACTCACGCCGCATGTACGCGCCCGTACGCATGCTGAGCGAATCGCTCGTGCCGGACGAACCGTTCAGCCCCAACTCGACGCCGGAATCCCACGGCTCCGGTCCTAACCAGATCGTTGGCACATTCCAGGGCGACGGTTGATTGACGAGTAAACCGGCCGTCGCGTTCGCTGCATCCGCGGCAGCGTCGGCTGCTGCCGGCAATGGCAAATCCTCGAGCGGTGATCCTGTCGCCGGATCGGACGCCGGTGCCGTCGCCGGTGGCGGCAATGGTGATGAAGCGGCCTCAGTCGCAGCTGCCGCGGGCGAATCCAGCGGCGGCGGTGCGATCACCGGGCCCGGACTCGATTGGGCGCGCAACGTTGTCGCTGCAATTACGACAGCAAACCAAAGCAAGCAGCAAATCCAAGAGCGCATAGCATCCCGGGCGCGAGGCAGCCAACCGCAGACAGCCGGGCACTTTTAGCGATCTCTCGCGTATGGCTCAACCCCCTTTTTTCTCCTCCGAGCTGAGCTCCGCGGCATAGGCACGCGGAAATACCCGGAGAAAATATCGCTCAATACTCATGCTTGGGCTCCACCCAGCGACAAAAAAACGACCGGACCTCCGCAGAGGTCCGGCCGTCGAATTGCAGTCGTTTCTTAAACCGAAACTAGCCCTCGCAGCCGCAGCTATTGCAGCCACCGCAGCTATTGCAACCGCCGCAGCAGTTGCACGGTACTTCAATCTGCTTCTGCACCATGTGGCAAACCTTCACTTCGATCTCCTTCTTGACCATATGCGGCACGCACACGTTATAGGTGATCGTCTTCGTTTCCGGCTGGCACTCCACGTGGCACACAGTGTACTTGCGAGTCTTCTGAACTGGCTTGCACACGGTGTAGCAAACTTCCGGCTCCTTCTGCTCGGTCACCATATGGCAGACCTTGTA
>DASZZA010000971.1:0-9263 GCA_035545135.1 Lacipirellulaceae bacterium
ATATTTTGATTTGCCGTATTGCCTGGGCCGGTGACTGACGGGCACTTCGCTGACGCGAAAGCCCTTCGCGGCGGCGAGGACCGGCACGAAGCGGTGCAATTCGCCGTACAGGCGGACCTCGTGCATAACCTCTCGGCGGTACGCTTTGAGCCCGCAGTTGTGATCGTGCAGGCGTACACCTGTCATCCAACTGACGAGCCAATTGAAGACCCGCGACGGCAGCACTTTGTGCCAGGGGTCGTGTCGCTCGCGTTTCCAACCGCTCACGACGTCGAAGCCTTCGTCGAGCCGCGCCAATAGCGCGGAAATTTCGGCAGGATTGTCCTGCAAATCGCCGTCCATGGTAACGATGCGCTCGCCGTCGGCCGCGTGAAAACCCGCGCTCAGTGCGGCTGCCTTGCCGAAATTTCGTCGCAAGCGGATCCCCAGTACGCGCGGATCGTGGGCCGCCAATTGGCAAATGACTGGCCAGGTGCCGTCTGTCGAACCATCGTCGACGATAACCGTTTGTAGGTCGTATCCATGCCGTTGGGCGACCTCGTCGAGTTCGCGCACGAGTTGCGGCAAACTTTGACTTTCATCAAGAACTGGAATAACAACAGAAAGCATGAGGACGATTGCGGTTGGCGTGCGTTGCGTTAGGGTCGCGGTAAAACGAACGTCATTCCGTGGTTTTGTCTCTGCTGCCTGGTCCCTGCTGCCGACTCGCGACCCCTACATACAGAATACCACACGCGACTACCTCGGACACGAGCCAAACTAGCCGCATGAGCACGGCCACAACCAAGGCGTTGGCTGCGCCGCAAACGGGCGCCAACAGTTCCATGAGCACGGCATCGCGCACGACAATTCCGCCGGGCAACATCGACAGAAAACCCGCCACCACTGCAAACGCAACGGTTGTCACCATGAGGGGCATATCGGACAACAATTCGGATCGTTCCACACCGACCGCCCGCAAAGTCAGCCACAAGCTAATCCCCAGCAATAGCCAACAAACGACGGCCGCAATCCAACCGACGGCAAGCAGTCGAAAATTGATTACGCGCAGGCGCGCGGTGACGTCGACGGGGTCCGGCTTGGCACCTTCGTCTTGCTGAAATCGCCGGACGTTGAATCCCGCGATTCTTCGCGCGATTGGCGGCAGCGTGGGTAAACCCGGCGCGAGCGTCATTCCAAGCGCGATCAGGGTAATGTACGCCTCGGATCGCAGCACCAACAAAGACAAGACAAATGCCAAAAACCCGCCCGTGGCCATCATCGTCAGCGTTTCCAAAAAAACGCTGACAATTGCAATTCGCATCGACGGCACCCAGCGGCGGACTGCCGCAACGCGCAAAACGACGGCCATCGCCTTTCCCGGCACGTATTTGCCGAGTTGCCCCAGGAAGTATGCACGCACCACAACTAAGAATGGCGCCGGATATTGCAGCGAAGCCAACTCGCGGCGCCAGAACCAGGGCATCGGCATCAATCCGGCTATGTAAACAGCGCCAGCCGCCACGAGCCAAGCCGGGTGAAGCTCCCACTGAAGCTCCGCCAGTTGACTAAGCGCGCTGCGAACGGTGCCGCTCACGGCGAAACAAACCAGCACCAGCACCGCAATCCGCAGAATCCAAACAAACCAGCGGCGCGATGTCGGGGTGCTGCTGGTCACGGTGCGTTCATTCCACTGGGCAGAGTTTGCAACCTGCCACGCTTGTCCATTCTGTGACGACGGGCTGCTTCCGCCAGTTACGTGTGGAGAGTGTAAAACGAGGTTGCGGAATTTCGGCGTTTAGCCGTGGTGACGGTCTATTGTCGCGAATATCGACCACAAACTGCAAGATTACTGATGGGCCGGCAAAGGCAGTTTGGTAAAATGCTTATGACTAATCGTCGACCTCTTTTCGCTGGAGCCTGCACGTGCCGCGTGTCATATCGTTCTTCGTCCTGTTGGCGATCGTGCTGCTCGTCGGGGCAATATTCTTCCAAGTGATGGCGCAATTTTTTGTGCCATTGTTTCTGGCGAGCGTGCTGCTAGTTGTGTTCGCGCCGCTGCACCGTTGGATCGGCAACCGCCTACCGCAGTGGCCGCGGACGGCCGCCATGCTGACTACAATCTCCATCATTCTCGTGGTGGTGTTACCGCTCGTGTGGCTCGGTTGGAAAGCGTATGTTGATTTCGACATGCTGCTGAGCAAACCGGCTGCCGAACAACCTGTCGCGGCCCAGCAAGCCGTTCCAACTGCCGCCAAGGCTCACCCAACAATCCCGGCAATTGCAGCTTCGCCTTCTTCCACGTCGGATAGTGCCAAGCGGAAAGCAGCTCAGGAGAGTGAACAAGTTCAGCTCACGCAGATCCTCAAAGGCAAAGCAAACGAGGTGGTAAGGTCACTTGCGGCACGAGCTGGTGCGAAGATCGACGTCAGCACGATCGAAGAATTTGTCGATTGGGCGAGCGGCTTCGCGGCCAAGATTGTTGTCACGGGCGTGCAGTCGGTGATCGGGGTTGTGATCAGCCTGTTTATATTGGTGATTGCGCTCTACTACTTCCTGGCGGATGGACCGGCGATGGTTGAGGCCGTCATGGCCGTTTCGCCATTGGATCGCCGCTACGAACACGAGCTGCTGCAGCGGTTCGCCGAGGTAAGCCGGGCCGTGGTTGTAGCGACGCTTCTGTCTGCGCTCGCACAAGGCGCGCTAGCCGGCATCGGCTATGTATTTGCGCTTCCCGAGCAGGCGCCGATTTTCCTCCTGATGGCGCTCACCACCGCCTTCGCTTTGATCCCAATTTTCGGAGCATTCGCGGTGTGGGGTTTGGTGTGCGTCGTGCTCTTCGCGCAAGGCCATGTCGTTGCTGCTGTGAGCCTGGCTATCTATTGCACGCTGGTGGTATCGCTGATCGACAATATCATGAAGCCGCTGATTCTTCACGGGCAGTCGAAGCTCCATCCGCTGCTAGCACTTTTGAGCATCCTCGGCGGAATCGAAGCGTTTGGGCCGGTCGGGATTCTCGTCGGCCCGATGCTCGTGTCGTTCCTGCAGGCGCTGCTCAATATGCTGCGTAAGGAGCTGGACGAGTTCGGAGGCCCCGTTGGGACCGCGTCCAAGCCGCTAGCAGAATCGATGGTCGAGGCGATTCACCTGGCAACGGCTGAAGGCACGACCGGCAACGCGACGACCCCCGTTCAATTGGCCGCCAATGGCGGCGACAGCACCTCGTCGAAAAAGCCGCAGCCATCGGCCAAGTCGACGGCTCCCCGCCGCGCCAAGCGAAAGCGGTAGAAGCTTGTAGAAAAAGGGGACAGGCACGCTCATCGACGCGTGGTTTCGAGGTGCTTTTTTGTCGGGCCGCGAGCCAGTCCCCTTTTTCAACAGGCGGTCAGATTTGCCGGATTTGTCTAGGTCAAATCTCCGGTCTTCCCGTACAATACGGCCCGCGCCGCGCGGTTTACGAAGCGCCTCGTCACCGATTTGCTCGGCGATTCGTCAGAGAGGGAACGAAATGGACGTCGCATGGTCATCACTCGCAATCATTTCCGTCTGGGTTATCGGCGTCGGCTCGTCGATCGCCGCACCACCAACGGATGTGAAACCGGTAACGCGCACTGCCTATTTTGCGGGCCAGAGCGGCGACTGGTCGAGCGTCCCGCAAGTTACCGCTCCGACAATAACCGCCTCGCCCAACTCGAACGATCGATATGCCTACCCGCCGTCGACCCAACCCGCGGTCGGTCCCCGACACGCCCGATCATCGCGCGCGACATCAAGTTCTGCCAGCCAACAATACGCGCCGGCCAGCACAACGGTCAACCAAGGATACAACCAGCAGCAATATCAGAATTGGAACAACACGGCCGCGCAAACCATTCAGCCCATCGGCAGCAACGGAACGTCGTCGACCCAGCCGCTCAGTACGACAACGAGCACTTCATCGCAGTCGTCGAACCCATGGATAACACCAACCGCCGCACCAACGACCGCTGCATCAGCGCATAACAGTGTGGGACCACCACCGTCGTGGCCAACGGTGCCAACGAGCGTGCCGTCTGCTCCCAATTGGAATGATTCAGCGACACCCATCGAAGTCGCCGATCGAAGCGTGTTGAAGACTCCGTCAAGCCCGTCAACCGGCAGCGCTTGGAGTACCATTGGCTCGTCGGTCGCGCCGCCACCATTGGCCACTCCGCAATTACCTCCAACAAGCACGCTGACGCCTCCGTCGAGCAGCGCCGGCACGAGCGCTCCGCCGTTTACAACCGGCACGTACCGAGAGCAGCCGACGATCCACAGCCCATTGGTGAGTCCGGCGGATCCGTCGGCGGCCACGTCCACTAATCAGTCCGCGCCCTCGAGCGACGAATTATTTGGCCCGTGGAACAACCGCGGGACGGCGCCGCAAGCAACCATCAGCCGCAACGGGCACAATTCCACGCAGGTAACGACTCGCCGGCAGTCGGAGCTCCCGTCGTACCCGCCGCTGGCCAAGGCGCCACCGGAAGTGGACAAGCCGAACACCTCGTCCGATCCGTGGAAGAATCAGTCGCAGTCGTCGACTACAGGACTGACCACCACGAGCTCGTGGTCCGGAAACACTTCGCAACTCTCGACGCAACCGCCCGCAAATTCGCCGTTCTTAAATCCGCCGGCGGTCGGTTCAACAGGCAACAACATCAATATTGCGGGCCAGAATTCGAGTGGAGCCCAACAAGGCACCCAGCAAAATGCGACACAGGCCAATCGGCCGACAGCACCATCGCCCGGCCCGCAGCAGCCGTGGGGGCCGATGGTGGTCGCGGTGCTCTCGCTGGCCGGGTCATTGGCGGCTAATCTGTTTCTCGGTTGGAGCTACCTCGACGCGCGGCAGAAGTACCAGTCGCTGGTGCGGCGGACGGCGGATACGTTCCGTCGTGCGAAAGCGGCGGCGGCCTAGAGCCTCGGGCGGTTCCGGGCGGCGTAACGGCCCGGCTAGGGTCAATTGGTTGCGAGAGTTGCGGGACGCTCTCGACCGGGCGAGCGACAATGATCGTAGTGTCGCAGCTGCATGACACCAACGCTTTCAGCGTTTCGTTCGCAACTCGAAACCTGGAGCAGGCCGCTTCGCGGCCAACCCCAGGCTGAATGAATCAATCCGTTCGGGATAGGCAATCGGAGTTGCATCATGTTGTGGCGCTACGGCTCCAGCGATTATTGCTGTCGATCAAGCTTGGGCGGATGAAAGCTTCATCGGCATGCTCCGCAGGCGAATGCCGGTTGCTCGAAAGACGGCGTTGCCGATGGCCGGGGCGATCGCGATGATCGGCGTTTCCCCCGCGCCGGCGGCGGGAACGCCGGTGCGGTTGATGGCGTGCACCGCAATGGTGGGGACATCCGCGAAGTGCGGAACGCGGTAACGGCCGAAGGACGCGTTGGCAATGGCGCCATCCTCGATGCGGATCTCTTCGCGCAGTGCGGGCCCGAGCCCCATCGTGACGGCGCCCTCGATTTGATTGCGAAGATTATCCGGACATAACACCGGACCGCAATCGAATGTTTCGCATACATCCAGCACGTGGATTTCGTTGGCCGTACGATCGACCGCCACCTCAGCGCAGCACGCGACGTAGGAGCCCTTATCGGTGCTGCATGCCAGGCCAATGCCGCGATCGCGGTGCTTCTGTTTCACGCGCTCGGTCCAATTGAACCGCCGCGCCGCCTCGACGAGCACGTCCTTCAAGCGGTTGTCTGAAAGATGGGCGAGGCGAAATTCGAGCGGGTCGGCGCCTGCCGCCACTGCCAACTCATCCATGAACGATTCCCGCGCGAACGTGTTGCCCGTCGCCGCGAGCGCCCGATACGAACCTTCTCGCAAAGGGGCCCGTGACCGCAATGCCTCGGAGCGTTTGTGGGGCACATCGTACGGCGACTCGACCGAGCTACCACCGGCGTTGATGTTCACATGGTACCAGGTCGCTAATTTATCTCGGCTGTCGAGTGAGGCTTCGAGGTCGATCACGGCGGCGGGACGAAAATAGGCCCAGGTGAACTCTTCCTCGCGCGTCCAGCGGAGCATGACGGGCTTTTTGGCTGCGCGGGCGAGTCGGGCCGCCTCGACGGCGGATTCGCCGGTGTGCTTTCCGCCGTAGCCACTGCCGAAATCGGGCACGATGACGTGAACGGCGGTTTCGGGCAATCGGAACGCCTCCATGAGTTCGCGGCGCATGCCGAAGGGATTTTGGGTTCCGGCCCAGACGTTAAGCTTGCCATCTGTCCACTCGGCGAGCGCGGTGCGGGGCTCCAATGGGGCGTGCTGCACGTAGGCGATTGTGTAGGTCGCACGAAGCGACTTCGCGCCTTTGGCCGTTTCTGCGGCAAACGGATTTGTAGGAATGCCGCCTTCGACATTCTTGCGAAGATAGTCATAGAGCTGGTCGGTGGAAGGCAAGGATATGTCGCCCCACTTTGCCGTTTTGGCGACGGCTTCGATCGCTTGTTTGGCGGCAAAGGACGACGGCGCCGCAACGCCGACGAACTGGCCGTCCTGTACCGCAATGACACCTTCCATCGCTCGGGCCGGCGTCAAATCGACCGACACGAGCTTCGCCCGATATTTGGGCGACCGTAGCACGCTGCCATACAGCATGCCTGGCCGCTTGAGGTCTGTGGGATACTGATGCCGGCCCAACACTTTTTCCCGCGCCGCGGGCGGCTTGTGCTCGGTGCCCAGCGTTTTCCATTGCCGCACGGATGTCACCTGCACATCCGCGGGCGCCGGTTTTTCAAACAGCTGCGCTAACTGTTCGTCCTTCGCTGCCTCGACGTAAGTAACTTCGCGTTTCGTTGCGTCGTGCGATAGTTTTCCACCGCGTGCGTCGATAGCACGTGGCTCCACGTCCCATTTCTTGGCGACGGAATCGACCAGCAGCTGGCGAACCGCCGCCGCAGCCTGACGAACGGCCGGTATCGTCCGCGGCGTCGTGCTGCTTCCGGCCGTGAGCCCGTCGTTCGGGCAATCGTTGGTATCGCCGAGCAGCACGCGAATTTGGCTTAGTGGAACGCGCAGTTCCTCGGCAGCCGCTTGGGCTACCTCGCCGCGCGCGCCCTGCCCGGCATCTACTTTGCCGGAAAACACGGTGATCATTCCGTCGTCGGCAAGATGAATGCGTGCGGAAAGCGGGGCGGGCGGACCGCCAAAGAAACCACCGCGCCGGCGTCCGCCACGGCGCTGGGCAAAGACGGGCGACCCAATGGCCGTTATCAATACACCGCTACCCAGTATTTGCACGAAGCTGCGCCGGTCGAGCGCAAAGTGAAATCGAATCGGCTCCAGCAGCTCGTCGTAATCAATTTCCTCGCAATCGAGGATTTCGGATTGCGAATTGCGGATTGATTCTACCCGCCTGCCCTGCCCCGCGTCTGTCCTTCTTTCACCTGCCGAGCGATGAGCATGCGTCATGGCTTGCCTCCGTTTGCCGCCTCCTCAACCGCTTTCAAAATCCGCACGTACGTTCCGCAACGGCAGATGTTTCGATTCATGGCGGAGCGAATCTCGCCGCTCGTCGGATGGGGCGTCGTCCGCAGGAGAGCGACTGCCGTCATAATCATCCCCGGCGTGCAGTAGCCGCATTGCAGCGCGCCCTCGGCCAGGAACGCATCCTGCACGGGATGCAGTTTGTCATCCTCGGAGAGACCTTCGATCGTTTCAACCTTTCGATTTTTAACGGACGAGACGCGTGTGGAGCAGGAATACACAGGTCGCCCATCGACGAGCACCGTGCACGCGCCGCAATGCCGTTCTCCGCAGCCGAACTTGGCCCCGGTGAGATTCAGGTCCTCGCGCAACACATCGAGCAGGGGCCGGTTCGGATCGGTCGTCACGGATCGGCTTTGGCCGTTGACAGACAAATCAATGGTTTGCTGCATATCACGACTCCCGGAGTTCGCTTGCAATGTATCGCGGTCGCCGGCCAGCGTCCATAATTTGCGAGAATATGCGGCATTGAACTGACTGGCAGCTGGCGAGTTTTCGCCGCGGCGGGCGGCCATTATCTGGGTAGGCTTTCCGCCGGTTAACCGGTAAAATTGCGGAACTTTTGACGGACCAATACCGTATTTGAATAGGCTGGTTGGCTGGGCCAGGGAAACTCCGTTCGTGCGTCACATCGCCCTATCGATTTGTGCGGTATTGATTTCGCTGATCGCGAGTGTGGGGGCATCTGCGCAAAGGGCGCGCGATGCGTCTCTTCCGCTGAACCATTACACCGATGGCGTCGTGGGCCAGTTCGATGAACTGGCGGGCAACCTGATGGTCGAGCCGGCGAGTGTCTCGGCAAAATTCACGTCCGCCTCCGCGGATCGCCCCGCCATCCTTTTTATCACGGCGAAGATCGCTCGCGGCCGGCACGCTTATTCGCTCACGCAACCGCCCGGCGGCCCCCAGCCGACCACGATCAAGCTGGACCCGTCGTCCGATTACCGGCTGCTTGGTCAATTTCGTTCGCAGCCCGCGCCGACTCCGCGAGTTGAAGACCTGGGCGGCGGGATGAGCATCAAAGTCGAAGAACACGAGGGACAGGTTACCTGGTACGCACCCATCGAGTTGACGGCCGGCGTCGATGCGAAATCGTTGGCGATCCGCGGCACGATCCACATGCAAGTTTGCGAGACGCACGGAACTTGCGAGTCGGTAACGAAAAAGTTTGTAGGGAAGGAAACGACGTCGGTCGATCCGGCCATCAGTGTCCCACCACTGGCGAAGATTGCGCAATCCGGAATTGGAAATTTGCCATCGACCACCGGCGCATACCAGCCGCCGAATTCCGATCTCAAGCTCTCCGGCCGAATTGCGCCGGGAGTCGTCAAGCCCGGCGAATCGGCGACGATCGAGATCACGGCCACGCCCCCGGAGCACTGGCACATCTACGCTCATGCTGATCGCGATACGGGAATTGGAAGCAAGCCTACTCTTATCGCGATTGAAACTTCCTCGGGCCTGTTGCCGCATCGAGCGGCAACCAAGATCCCCATCAAGGTCGAACCCGCGACGCAGTATTTTCCTGAGCAACGTTATCACGATTCGCCCGTGACATGGAAATTGCGGCTGGATGTACCAAAAAGCGCGGCGGCGGGCAACTATCCCATAGCCGGGCTATTCGGATATCAAATTTGCGAGACTGGAAGTAGCTGCGAGCGCCCCAATGCGGCTCGCTTTTCTGGAACGCTGAAAGTGAGCGATACGACGAGCCAGTCCTCAGCGCCGCTGATATTTTCTTCCGGAGTGGACTACCAGCAAGTCGCGAAGG
>DASZZA010000972.1:0-6828 GCA_035545135.1 Lacipirellulaceae bacterium
GCAAAGGGCGAACACGGTTCATTGATGGCTCGTTGGAGAAGCGCGGGCTTGCCGGAGATATGTCGCGGTCCGTCGTCATTGCTTGGCAGTAACTGACGCGGGGGCATCGCCGGCGAGCGTCCGCGTATCTGAAGCAGCGGAATCATCGCGAGGCATTCTGTCTCAAGAATCGACCGTATCTGCCCCGCAGTCCGGAACACGTCATCCAATAACTCGCGCAGAACGCCAAAGCCAATGCCCAGGATTCCTCCCACGAGAATTGCCATCATCAAAACAGAGGACGCCAAAGGGCCGTGCCTCGACACAGATGCCGGCGAGATTAGCCGGGCCTCGGTCACGGGAAACGACTCCTGTTGTATAGCCTCCGTATGCCGCTGGAGAAAATCATCATATATCTTGCGGTAGCTGTGTGCCGTACTCTCGAGACTGCGCAGCGTGACTTCCGATTCACTCATTCCGTGCGCTTGCGTCATGAGCGCCGACAACTGGCTTTCCAGTTCGGCCTCCCGGGTCTTCGCTATCGCGTATTCGCTCTTGTAGGTTTCCAGAATTCGATCGAGTTCGTCCGCGATGGAATGACGGATTTCGTTTATCTGCGTACGGAGGTTTACGACGGCGGAGTGATTTTTCCCATATTTGACGGACCAGTCAGCCTCTCGGTTCACGAGCTCCAGGTACTGCGTTCGCAATTTCGTAATGATGGGATTGCTCAAAGTGTCGGAAATGGTTTCATTTCTGGCAAGGCCGGATTGATTGGCGCGGAGCACGGCCTCGGCGCGCTGGAGGCGCGCCTGCACTTCAGTGGTGTGCGCGCGGGCAACTTGGAGCTGGTTGTTGATGTCGGTGAGCTTCTGATCGCTCATCGGCTTGCTGGCAGTACCTACGATATTGTTTTTCGCTCTGAATTCGATGACGGCGCGCTCGGCGGTCGCCGTCTGCTGACGGAGCGTCTCAAGCCGCTCCCGGAACCAATCGCTCGTTCGCTGATTTGCCTGGTATTTGGCGTTGAGTTGTTCGAAGGCGTATGCGTCAACGATCGCATTTGCGATTTTGGCAGCTTGGACCGGGTAGTGCGAAGTGAAATCAATACGAATGAGATAACTTGGGCCAACGCGCCGGACCTGAAGGCCGGCCAAATAGGCGGCGACAGCAAGTCGCTCTTCCTTTGTTCCGCCGGCGGATGGCGCACTTTGTACGTTCGAGGCGGGCGAATGACGCCGATTCAAAAGTGCCGACCCGAATGCCAGGAGCCTATCGAGCAGCCCAGTCTCTGATTTGGTGAACTCGGGGTCGCCAGCGAGCCCCAGCTTGTCGACGACGTACGATGCCACGTTCGTGGATTTCAGGATGCCAATCTGGCTCTCGATCCAGCCTGCATCGGCCGGTGCATCGCCAAAGGCAGGAGACAACGATTGATTCTTGTGCGTGTCGATCATCATCATCGCCGTTGCCGTGAACGTCGGCGGCGTCACGGCAAGGTACAATCCCGCCACGGGCAGCGACAGCAGCACGAAGATCAAGATAATCAGGTAGCGCCGCCGAAAGAATCCGATGGCGAGCGAGATGTGATCTCGGATCGAAGGCGAATCACCAGGTTTGTTCCCATTGACCGGAATCGGTTGCGACATATCGATGTGATGCGGACCGATACTCATGACTCGCTATTCCCCGGATTCAAAAAGCTCGGTCCTAAGTGGGTCTGCACCGACGGGGTCTTGCCAACCGAAGAAAGCGCATCGACGGAAGACACCGCCGGAGATTTGGCGCCGGACCAATTCGTCATCCTGTTACTTTGTGCTTGCTCGACGTCGGCCAACGCTTCCGCGGACAACCCATCGCTCGTCAGCAGGATGTGGAGTGTCCGAATAATGATTTGAAGGTCGAGCCTCCACGACGCGTTGCGGATGTACCATTCATCCAGTTTCTGTTTCTCCTCGCGGCTTACGAGTTTACCGCCATTAACCTGGGCCCATCCTGTGATGCCGGGGCGAACCAGAAGCCGCACTTCGGTGTTTGACGGTTGATCTTCCGGTAGAAGGGGCCGCGGGCCTATCAAGGCCATGTCGCCCTTCAAGACGTTGAACAGCTGTGGCAATTCATCGGCGCGAGTCACGCGCAGCAGGCGGCCCACCGCTGAGAGGCGAGTACTTTCCGGAATGGAATTTCCGTGGATGTCAAACGGCGGTTTCAAAGTTCGAAATTTATAAATGTGAAAGGAGCGTCCATTCTGGCCAAGCCGCTTCTGCCAGAAGAGAATTGGTGCGCCGAGGTCCGCCAGAATCAGCAGCGCTATGACAACCAAAAGCGGAGATAACAGAACAACCAACGCAAGCGACGCGATAGCGTCGATCAAACGTTTGAGCCAAAAAAATGATGGCAATGCGAGAGGCGTGTTGGTGACGGGGACGACAGGTTCGGTGGAGCCCCGCACCGAGATCATTCGTGGCAGAAAGGCGAGCTCTATCCGGCGATCGTCGCAAGCACGCTGGACCTGACGCATTACATCTCGGCTTAAAAGGTCAGCCTCGCCAGCAATGATCACCTGATCAGTGTGAACGCCGTGAACCACAAACTCGTCAATGACCGCTCCGAGATGCTGAGGGAGTCCAACTATCCTCGCGCCTGCAATAGATCGGCCAATGGCAGCAGGGCTTTGGTCGAGCACTGCGATGACGCGCGGCTGACGGGGCGAATAGGCGTTGAGCAATCTTATAAAAATAGAAGCGAAGCGGTTTGCCCCGATGACAATCGTATGCCCCGTGTCGGAGCGTTCCTCCGTCGGGGTCGTGCTGTGCCAGATGCCCAACACGGCCCTGCGGGCGAGCAGGCCGGCGGACAGCAGCAACCCATGGATGACAAACGTCGAACGAGGGATGCCGTCCAGGCGCGTCAATAGAAAAAGAGCGACACAGGTCGTGAGTTGCGCAAAGACCGCAGCCTTCACGACATTTAGCATTTCGTGGACTGAAAGATGGTAGACGACCTCGTCTGAGGCCCGAAAGATAGCTATTCCGACCAGTGAAAAGATCGCTGCCGCAACCCAATACGAGCCGATAACCCTCCAATCGGCCCGAGATACAATATCTGCGTCACGCAAATACAGTGCCAACGCGGGGGATGCCAGCAGCCAGCTCGCGTCCCAAATGGAAAAGTGGACTTTCCATAGGCTACGCGAAGTCGGCGAAAGATTACGCATCACCACGTCCCTCACCCATTACCAGCCCAGGTCATGTTTTGGTTGCAATGGCAACCTTAGACACTTTTTATTGACCATAAGCTATCTTAGACTATGCCATACGCTCAGCCTTAAGTCGCATTAAAACTAATCTTTACGTTAAGGTGGCGGGCGCCCACCGTTGCGGAAATTGCCGTGGCGGCGCGATGCAGGTGGTCGCGACAGGCCGGGCATTAGCGCAAAGGCGAGTTCCACATCCGGAACTTGCCGGCTTCCGCGAAGATGTTCTGCATTGTGGCGCAATGCGTGCGGGCGCCAGAGCCTGAGACACCATCGGCCTGAACTGGTGCCAACGCACGGTTTGGGCGTGGACTCTTTAGGAAAGAACGGGTTGCCGTCGTATTGCTGGGAATCCCTTGCGACCTTCAGGCAGCGAACGACCTGGGTTCCGGGCGTGAAATGCAGGTTTTTCCGTTAATGGAAGGGCAAAACGCCCAGCATTACGGCCTGTTGGTCTGAAGAAAGGCAAGCTCGAGGCGTCGGGTCGCAGGTAAAGACCACGCCGTCCGTGACAGAGAGCGAACACCGATAAATGTCGTGCGTGTTGGGATTTCGATGGCTATTCCTGCTCTTTTGAAACCTTGTTTGCCACGCACGACCACGCTTTGAACCACGGTATTCTGGCACGAGCCAAGCCGCAGTCCATAGTCCATCTGGGTGCCTCCACCGATGGAGACGCCCGAGATAGCCCCACCAACGCCATTACTGACATGAATGCCGGTCTGGTTCGACTCCATCGAGACGCCAGTTATGTTGAAGCCTCTGGACTGAAAATTGTTCCCGTTCTCATCAATACCGATCATGATGCCAACGGCGTTTGCATTAAAGCTCCCGCCGCACACGTTGAGGCCGACGTTATGATGCCGGATGCCGTGCTCGTAGCCGGATATCGTCAGCGACGTGACGGAAGTGGCGCTGCCAGCCAAGATGCCGACACTCGACCTGCTGGCCTTAGGCCCCACAAATTTACAGGTATCGACCAGGATCGACTGCGAATTATAGCTCTCGATGCCACGCCAGGCCGAAACGTAGCAGTTGGTAATCCTGCCGACGCAACCATGGAGCGCTATGCCTCTTCCCCGTTCATGCCGGTTGAGTAACTGCAGATTTTCAATGGAATGGGTGCTCTCTAATCGACCTTCCTGAACCCGCCTGAGAAGAAAATCGCCAAAGTTTCCGGAGATGGTCGCCCCGGGGTCACCAAGACAGGCGATGTTTAGATTTTGGGCGAAAATTATTGGTGACGTGATCCTGTAGGTACCAACCGGGAAATAAATGGTTCCACGGTTGGGGCTGCGGGGCTGGTGGGGCTGGTTCACCGCCGCCTGAATCGCGACGGTGTCATCGTGGATTCCGTTGCCCTTGGCGCCATAGTCCCGGACGTTGAAGATTCCATCGTGGAGAGACATTGTCCGACTGGTATCCTTGTCGTACCCATACAGCGGCCAGGGACTACCTGCTGTGCCGCGAGGGGGCGGTTGAGGCGAAATGACCTCAGGTTCGACATGGATTTAAGGCCGTGGTGTGGTCAAGCCAACGTTAACCACAGAAAACGCCCGTAGCGGCTAGCAACCCAACTTCGAGGCCTTGGCGAGATAGTCATTCAAATGCCGGGCCAAATGCGACACATTCGGCGGCCGCATCATCGTAATATGGTCGCCTGGCACGTCGTGAACTATCACGCCGCCTTGGGCCATTTCACCCCATCCAAGCGTCCCGTCCTTGTCAACTGACGCGCTCCGGTCTTCGGCGCGAAACAGCACCAGTTGCCCCGTGAACGGCGCCGGCTTGTATGAGCGGTTCAGCGCTACAAACGTGTCCAACATCGTGTGCATGCCCCGCGGAATCGGCAAATGCAGCAATTTGCAGGCACGTCGGACCGACCTCCAAAGAAATGTCCTCGCCACGATACGGCCACTAACAATGAGGCTGGACATGACTTCGCCGATGCTGCCGCGCGTCAGTTTGAGCGCGTACTTGCTGTACTGCCGCGCGAACCAGGACAAAGCCCGTTTCGACGGAGGTCTATGCGGACGGCTCGCCGGATTGGACGTATCGAACAGCGCAACAAGGTTCACAGCAATTCCTCTACCGACCAGTTGCGATGCCATTTCCCACGCGACGAGTCCGCCAAACGACATTCCGCAAAGCTGATAAGGCCCGTGGCTTTGAACTTTCTGAATTTCGTCGATGTACATTGCGGCGAGTTGCTTGACCGAGCGTACATGCCGAAGGCTGTCTACATCGGGGGGGCGCAACCCGTAAATGGTCTGGTCCGGTGGCAGCTCTCTGATCAAGTCGAGATAGTGGAACAGGTGCCCGCCACCGGGGTGAATGCAAAATAGCGGAGGCGTCGTTCCGTTTGCCCGGAGCGGAATAATGAGCGAATCCGTTTCTTGCAGTTGTATGTATTCAGAAAGTTTTGCGATCGTCGGTCGGACAATTAGGGTCGAGAGGTCAACGGTGATGCCGCTCTCCCTCTCCAGTCTTGAAACGAATTCGGCCGCGCGCAACGAATTGCCGCCGAGCGCAAAAAAATCGTCGTAAACGCCGATCTTGGGTTCGCCAAAAACATCACGCCAGATTTCTGTAAGCAGCGTCTCGTACTCATCGCGCGGGGCAACAAACGCTGTTCGCACCGGTACCGCTGGTGCGGGCCGCGGGATGGCGCTGCGGCCAATCGGTTTGTCCAAATCGCCGATACGGCGAGTTGGATCGGCAACGATTACGCGCAACAGACTTTCATAATAATGAAGGATCTGTCGAATGGTCGTGGCATCGAATAATTCCGGGCTGTATTCGAGATTGGCGTAAACGCTGTCGCCGCGCTCGATGACGGCCAACTGGAGTTCGAACGGCGTGCCAATGCTGAACGTCGGCAGCGGCGTTACGGTCAGGTCCGACAACTCGCGGTTCTGAAGGAATGCGGACTGATAGAGGAAATAGAATTGGAATAGCGGATTGCGGCCGTACCGCGACCGCACCTTCAAATCCCTGGCAAGCAGTTCAAATGGATACTCCGCGTGACTGAGTCCATCTATGGTGACTTGGCGCGCGACCTGCAGGACTTCGCGGAGTGTAGGATTTCCAGAAAGGTCCAGCCGCAGCGCGATCGGCGCTGCAAACGGACCGATCAACGCCTCGGTTTCGGGCCGCCGATTCGCGACCGGCGAACCAATCACCAGATCGTCCTGACTCGCGTATCGAGAGAGAAGAATGGCGAAACAGGACAACGTCAGCATGAATGGGGTCACGCTTTCAGCTTTGCAAAAGCTCTTGAGCTCTTGGACGAGCGATGCGGGAAAGACGAATGTCTCCAGGGCGCCGTCAACCCGCCGGCTTACCGGAGTTCGGTCCAGTGGGAAGTCAATGATGGGTAGGGCACCGGAAAGTCTCGCCATCCAATACTTGCGGTGCGCATTGGCTTCGTCAGAATCCTGCCACTCCCGCTGCCAAACTGCGAAATCTCCGTATTGAATCTGAAGAGGTTCGTCTTGCGGCTCGCCACCGTCGGCGAAGGCTCTGTAGGCGGACCAAAGCTCACGCTGGAGGACATTCTGTGACCAGCCGTCCGAAATGATGTGGTGCAGTGT
>DASZZA010000973.1:0-3553 GCA_035545135.1 Lacipirellulaceae bacterium
GGGGATATACTCAACAGCCTCACCGAACTGAAGCCGTACCGCAGGTGGACGGTGACCATCGCGGCCAGCAGCACTATGGCTGTGGGAATACTTGCCCAAGCCACAAAAACCCCAAGAAACAGGGCCAATCCGCCGAGAACCTCGGTTCCGATGGTCAGCCATGCCGCCAGGTGAGGCATGGGCACAGCCAGTTGCTCCAGGATGCGGGCAAATGTATCCGGTCCCCGCGACAGTTTCGCCAAGCCGTGTTCCATGAATCCATAACCTATAAGAAGACGCATGGGGAGTAAGCCCCAGCGCGCGAGCTCAGATCGCATGAAATTCTCCTTCGCTATCACAAATCGATCACCACATCGCGAATTGGCTTTGAACAGCAGACGAGAACGTTGCCGCCAGCCGGCTTGTCCAACGGCTCTGGTCCGTAAGCGACTTCTCCGGATACCAAACCGCTCTCACAGCTATGACACACGCCGGCACGGCACGACCAGCGTACCGGAACATCGCACGCTTCGGCCAGTTCCAGAATGCTCTGGTAAACCGATCCCTCCCAGCGTGCGGCGATACCGCTGCGCGCGAACGAGACGAGCGGCCCGGTGCCTGTATCATCCGCGAGCCGATGCGGAGTTTGGACCCCTGCGCCGGCGACACCAGGCGTCAGAGGCTCGCTACCGTTAAAGATCTCGATATGAATCCGCGCTGGCTCGACGCCAAATGTCAGGAGTGCTTCTTTCATATCCGTCATGAAGCGATTCGGACCGCAGAGGTAAACGTCCGCATCTCGCGAAACACCCGCCGCCTCGAATGTCGCTTGCGACAAGCGGCCAATGGCGTCGAAATCCTCACCCATCCTGTCGAGCGGCCCTGGCTTGCTGAAACAGACGTAGCTGCGACTATTCGTCAGCGCAAGCAGGAGCCGGCGGACTTCGGCCGCAAACGGGTGATGGTCTCGATCTCGCGCTGCGTGAAGCCACAAAACCTGACGGGTCGAGCGCACCTCCGCCAACGAGTGCAGCATCGCGAGAACCGGCGTCGCTCCGATTCCCGCACTGATCAGTAGTGCCGGCCGTTCCCCGGTCTGCAGAATGAAGCTTCCGCGTGGCGAGCTGACTTCGAGAGTGTTGCCGGCCCGCACATGGTCGCGCAAATAGGTTCCGCCCGCTCCATTCGGTTCGATTTTCACGCTGATTCGATAGCTTTGTGTCGAGGCCGGACCCGAGACGGAGTAGCTGCGAAAAAGCGTCTCCGCCGCGGTTGGTTGAAGGCGCAAGACCACATACTGGCCGGGCAGCGCCATGGGCAACGGCTGGCCGTTCGCGTTCTTCATCGTCAGCGACAGGACATCCGCGGACTCCTGGTCGATCGCCGTTACCACCAGCGGTCGAAATCCTGGCGCAGCGGGGTGTGTGGCGGCTTCGGGCACGAGACCCGCGTTTCCATTGGATGGGTTTTGGAGCAGTGCCTCGAACGATCCCCGCCATCCCGGAGAAAGCGCCTCGATTGTTACGGCGCGGCCCAACTGATCTCGCGCATGGCCGGGCGAATACAGAAGCGCGTTGATCTCCGAGACTGTCATTCGCTCCTTTGCTTCTCCGAGCTTGACAATTTCATCGCCGGCGCCGACGTTTCCTTCTTGTAAAACGCGGAAGTAGAATCCCGGCCGCCCGCTTGAGGTGAGCAACGCTGGCATCCGAGGTTCGTTCATCCGAATGCCGACGCGATAACAAGTAACCCGAGGCTGCGTAACTTCGAAGAGCGCGCTACCGATCCGATAGCGGTCGCCGATACACACGACATCGTCGGCCAACCCTTCGATTGTGAAGTTCTCCCCGAACTGTCCGTAGACGAAGTCGGTCCTGTTCAGTTGCTCCCGCCAGTAGCCATAGGACTCGATCTGGTAGACGAAGACGGCGCGCTGCTCGCCTCCGTGACCGCCCAAGTCACCCTGGCCGTCTCCGTCGAGGTTCAGCCGGCGGACTCGACACCGGCCAGGCACCGGGCTCTTCCAGATCGCGGTGTATACAGTGCGACCCTTCCACTCGATGTTGCGCGGAAGCCCGACGTTCACCGATCGCAATCGAGCCATGGTGCTCGCCCTAAGCCTTCTTGCCCGTTCCCACCGGAACGTCAAGGTCGCGATCCGGGCCGTGCGGAATCACCGTCTGGCCCGGTGCCAGATGGAGTTGAACCCGGCCGAGCCGCACCGGGACAATGTCCGGTTCGAACGAGACGAGACCGCTAATCCGACCCACCTCAGCATAGGCCTCTTGATAGGACCATGCAGCCAGCCGGGCCTCACCGATATCGTAGTAACTACACAGCCCTTTGTACGGGCAGAAGGTCCAATGCTCGACTGGGGTCAACGCGGACTCATCGATATCCGCGCGAGGCACGTACCAGCGCGGAGCAAAGCCCGACTCGTACAGCGCTAGCGGCCGTTTTGTATCGGCGACGATGTGGTCGCGATAGCTCACCACCAGATTACGAGAGGACTGGCGAATGTCGATGCGGTGATAGCTATCGGCGGCGTGACCCATAATGCGTTCTTCCTCTTCGAAGAAACCGTCCATGGCTGGCCAAGCAAACGCAACTCGTCCCTGTAGCTCCTGCGCGTAGGCGGGCAGTCCGGTGTGCTGCCACGCTCCGTGCGCGGCACTTTTGTCGCCTGAGCGCACGGTGTACCAGGATGTGGGGCCAAGGTCGGGATGCTGCGTCGTATGCCCGGAGCTTTCGAGAGCGCCTGGGGTGACGTCGCTTTCCATGAAGTATGCCATCGGATAGCGGCCAGGTTCGAAGAGCAGGATGACGTCTTCCGTGTCAGCGATCCAGTTTCCGCCGAAGCGCACGCGCATGCGCCGCCGTAGCGGCTCGGCGTACAACAGTTTCCTGGGCAGAGGTTCGGCTACGAGGAACCTGCCGATTGCTCCCGGTGAAAGCGGCCCTTGTTGCCACGACAATCCCATTTCTCTCCTCCTCGATGCGGCGACCGCAAATTGCACCGCCGTCGCACCTAAGCGCAACCAGAGGGCCACACCGTGGAGACGCCGGCAAAAGGAGGAAATCGCGAGGCAACCGATTCTGCTGCCTCACGATAGTCCTGGTGCGCCAAGCGTTACAGCGAGCCATCGCATGCCGGACTTGCGACCGATATTCGACAGTGACGGGCTGCAGACGCGATCCCGTCACACCAATAGCGCCATGAGCCGGCGCTGCCGTAACTTGGCGTTTCCAAGCGATCGACGGTACTCCGCTCGCCGAAATTAGCGAATTTACTATAATCACCGACGGCGCCATCAGAGCAACCAAAAAGAACATGATCTTCAACGAAACGGCGGCAGCCTACGGCTTCTTTCAGATAGTTTTCTCGGATGTTGTGGACCACCTTGCGGCAGCGACCTTCCTCCTGCGGAAGCTAAGAGAACCGAAGCTCGACTTCAAGGAAGTATTCCGCCAAAACGTTTCGCGAACTCTGCTCCAGTTCGAGACGGAACTAACGCAGTTCGACGGACGTCCTTCGATGAAGGATGACCTGGACGACCTGCGTGCAGCCTGTAAA
>DASZZA010000974.1:0-4271 GCA_035545135.1 Lacipirellulaceae bacterium
CTGGGGCGGGATGCGGCAAAACGTTCGTCCTCACCGAACGATTCATCTCCCACCTCGACGGCGCCGGCACGCACGGCGACGCCGCCCGCCTCAACCAACTCATCGCCATTACGTTCACCGACGCCGCCGCCCGCGAAATGCGGTCCCGCATCCGCGCCGCCTGCTACGAACGGCTGCACCAGGCCGAATCGCCCGACTCCCAGCAACAGTGGCTCCGCCACTTGCGCGAGATCGACACGGCCCGCATCAGTACGATCCACGCCTTCTGCGCCTCGCTGCTGCGCACTCACGCCGCCCAAGCCGGCCTTGATCCGACCTTCGGCGTACTCGACCAATCGGATGCCGACGTCCTCCAATACGAAGTGATCGACGACGTGCTTCGCCGCCAGCTCGAAGATCTCGACGCCGAGTCGCTCGATCTGGCCGCCGCGTACGGACTGCAAGTCCTCAAACAACAAGTCGCCGAGCTGCTTTGCCACCGCCACGAAACCGCATTCCAGGAATGGAGCACAAAAGCTCCACGTGACCTCGTCGAAGTCTGGAGCGAGTGGCACAATACGCACGCGATCCCCCACGCGGTCGCCGAAATTGCTGCCGAAGCGCCTATCGAAACACTCGTTCGCCTGCTGAAAAACAACGACGTTTCCGCCAAGAACGCCAGGTTCAATGCAGCGCGGACAACGCTGTTGGAGCTAGTGCCACGACTGCACACTTTGGACGACGCGCTCAACGAGTCCCATCTCAATCAAATTCACGACGCCGCCCGTGTGGCAAATGTTTGCACCACCAAAGACTGGCCATCCAAAGAGAACTACGCAGAATACCGCGACGCGTGCGCGAAACTGCGCGGCCTGATCGAAAAACATCAGCTCCACCCGTTCGACGAAAATGCCGCCCTCGAGACGGCCCGCCTCGGACTGGCGCTCCTCACGCTCACCGCCAAAGTCGCCGAAGCCTACGATGACCGCAAACGCACGCAAGGCAAACTGGATTTCGACGACCTGCTCGCCAAAGCCGATGCCCTCCTGACGAGTCCGGAAAATATCGAACTGCGCGACAGGCTCGCCGACGATTTGTGCCTGTTGCTCGTCGACGAGTTCCAAGACACCGACCAGTTGCAAGCCAATCTGGTCACCAGCGTCTGCGGCAAACACTTCGACACCGGCCGCCTTTTCTTCGTCGGCGACTTCAAGCAATCGATCTATCGCTTCCGCGGCGCACAGCCGAAAGTATTTAGCGATCTGCGCGATCGAGTGCAGGAAGATGGCCGGCTGCCGCTCACCCTCAACTTCCGCAGCCAACCTGAAATCCTTCACTTCGTCAACTCGCTTTTCTGCGACACGTTCAACCAGGAGGGCAACCCGTACGAACATTTGCGCCCCCAGCGCAAGCAACGCACCGACCCGCCGTGCGTCGAATTCCTCTGGACCATTACACCAGACAAGAACAAGCGATCAGAAACCGGCAATGCCTCGCGAGCGCGCGAGCAGGAATCGTTGGCCATCGCCCGCCGCGTCCGCAGCCTGATCGATAACACGAATAATGAACTGCCCATCATCGACAAAGAAACCGGCCAACCGCGAGCACTCAAACCGGGCGACGTCGCCATCCTCTTCCGCACGCTCAGCGACGTCCAAGCCTACGAAGAAGCCCTTCGCCGATACGGCCTCGATTACTACCTTGTCGGCGGCTACGCGTTCTATGCCCAACAGGAAATCTTCGACGTCCTCAACCTGCTCCGCGCCGTGTCCAGCACCGCCGACGAAGTAAGTCTCGCCGGCGCACTCCGCAGCCCCTTCTTCGCCCTGGCCGACGAAACGCTGTTCTGGCTTGCCAATTCATCCAGCTCGCTCAACGCCGGCCTGCTCGCCGAATCGCCGCCATCGCAGCTTTCCACCGAAGAGCGCGCAAAAGTCGCCGCTGCCGGCGCCACCATCCGCCACCTCCGCTCCATTAAAGACCGCGTCTCGATCACCGAGCTGCTCAACGCGGCTCTCGATCGCACGGGCTACGACGCCGTCCTCCTCGGCGAATTTCTCGGCGACCGCAAGCTCGCTAACCTGAACAAACTGCTCGAGCGCGCCCGCCTCGCGGACCAAAGCGGCGCCATCGATCTGGATGGCTTCATCACGCAGCTCTCACAGTTCGTTTCCCGCGAGCCGAAGGAGTCGCTCGCCGCCACGCTTCCCGAAGCAGCCGACGTCATCCGCCTCATGACGATCCACCACGCCAAAGGTCTGGAGTTTCCGCTGGTGATTGTCGCCGACCTCGATCGCCCGCCGCTGCTCCGCCCGCCGTGCGCCGCATTGCACCCAGTCCTCGGCCCGCTCGTGCCGTCGCCCGACAACGACGACGGCGAAAAAACAACGACAGGCATGTCACTCTTCACCGCTCTCGAACGCCGCGATGAACTCGACGAACGCAAACGCATGCTCTACGTCGCTTGCACCCGCGCCGCCGATTACCTCATTCTCTCCTCCAGCCTCGAAGCGTTCGACAAACCCAAGAGCGACTGGATGAAGCTCCTCGCCGAACGCTTCAATTTGGAGAACGGCCGACTACTCGCCACCTTGCCCGACAAATTCGAAATCCCGCAAATACGCGTCACCACCGACCCGCAAACCGACCAAAAGCCCGCGAGTCTCCCCCGCGGCCCCGATCTTGTCAAACTTGTCGATGAAGCCCAGCAAATTGCCGCGAACGGCGAAGCGCCGCTCCCGCCACAAATCGCCGTCATTCCCGTCGACCGCACGGCCCAACACCAGTTCTCCTTCTCGCGCCTCACCGGCCAATTAATCAATCCGCACGCCCTCTCCCCCTGGGAGTGGGCCGGGGTGAGGGCGCCTTTTTCCCCGCCCCCGTCGAATGTCACTTCTGCCTCTCTGGGTGCCACGGCCGGCTTGCCCAGTAGTGCCCCGATCGACCCCCGCACGCTCGGTACACTCGTCCACGACGTACTCAGCCGCATCGATTTCGCTCACCCCACCGATATCGCCGCCTGGTGCGAACATCTGGCCCCGCTCCATGTCCTCCACAATGCCGACCGCGCATGCCAAACCGCCCTCGACATGGTCGAGCGATTCATCGCCTCGCCGCGCGGCCAACAACTCGCCGCCGCTACCCAAGTTCACCGCGAAGTCGATTTCCTACTCGCCTGGCCCCCCGGCAAACCGAACCCCGACGGCCGCTACATACAAGGCGTCATCGATTGCCTCGTGCAAGACGCGACGGGCGCCTGGCGAATCATCGACTTCAAAACCAACGATATCACCCCCGCCGATGTCCCGAGCATTGCCGAACGCTACGAGCTACAACTACAGGTCTACGCCATCGCTGCCGAACGCACCCTCGGCCAAGAGCCCAGCGAACTCGTCCTCCACTTCCTTCGCCCCGGCACCGAACACATCGTCACCTGGAACAACACCACCCGCGACCGCACCATCCAGACTATGACCAAGCTCATCCGGCAAACGACAAATGCGCTCGACCAATGACCAATGACCGATAACGACTAAGCACTTACGACTTACGACTAATCTCCGACCTCTTATCCCATGCCCGTACCCGCCCGCCAGCGCGCTTTCGCCCTCGAAATCGCCCAAAAGCTCCGCGCCGCCGGTTTCGAAGCGCTTTGGGCCGGCGGCTGCGTCCGCGACGAACTCCTCGGCCTCACTCCCAAAGACTACGATGTCGCCACGAGCGCCACTCCCGACCAAATTCGCGACCTGTTCGGCCACCGCCGCACGCTTCCGATCGGCGCCGCGTTTGGCGTCATCAGCGTCCTTGGTCCTCGCTCTGCCGGCCAGATCGAAGTCGCCACCTTCCGCGCCGACGCCACCTACTCCGATGGCCGCCACCCGGACAGTGTCACGTTTACCAACGCCGAGCACGACGCCCAGCGACGCGACTTCACCATTAATGGTCTCTTTTTCGACCCCATCGCGAATGAAGTGGTAGACTACGTCGGCGGTCGGCAGGACCTAAAGCGTCGCATCATCCGTGCCATCGGCGACCCACGCTTGCGACTTCGCGAAGACAAGCTTCGAATGCTCCGCGCCGTCCGCTTCGCCGCCGCATTCGGCTTTATTATCGATCCCGACACGCTCCAGGCCATCCAAGAGATGGCACCAGATATTAACACCGTCAGCGCCGAACGCATCGGTATGGAAATCCGCCGCATGCTCATCGATCCGAACCGCGCCGCCGCAATTACCCTGTTGCGCGAAACGAACCTGCTCCCTCACGTTATCCCAGAAGTCGCCAACCTCGAC
>DASZZA010000975.1:0-2422 GCA_035545135.1 Lacipirellulaceae bacterium
CGCTTCCTTGACTCTCACCCGTAGGGCGGCGATCGTCGCATCTGCCCCGGATTCCTGGTGATAGGAGACCAGCTTGCTGTAATCCATTTTGTAGATATGGTCGCCGGCAAGTATGACGACGTACTGCGGCCGCTCCTTTTCGAGCGTATAGATGTTCTGATAGACGGCGTCGGCCGTGCCCTGGTACCACTGCTCGTCGATTCGCTGCTGAGGTGGGACGACGTCGATGAATTCGCCCAGTTCGCGGCACAAGTAATTTCGCCAACCGAGCGTGATGTGCCGGTCCAAACTCATCGCCTTGTATTGTGTGAGAACTAGAATTCGCCGCAGACCACTGTTCAGACAGTTGGACAACGTGAAATCGACGATGCGATAGATGCCGCCGAACGGCACAGCCGGCTTCGCGCGATCGCGTGTCAGCGGCCCTAACCGCGACCCTTTTCCGCCAGCTAGCACTACAGCCAACACGTCCTTCATGGTGCTCGTCCTCGCATGCTGCGAATTCTGAATATCGTCGGAGGCCGGAAGTTGCCGTGCCCGACGCGCCGCTGAATCAGCGTCAAAACCACCGGGGACAAGCCATTTTAGCGAAACGAAGAGGATGGCCAATAGTGACTGCAAAATTGCCGGCGACGCGAGCGCAATTGCGTAGAAAAATTTGGATCATCTGTTTTCATGCCAGTTAGTCTGATGTTTGCGCGACGATGAGGACGTCGAGTGAGTATTTTGCTATCCGAACGCCCTACTACGAAATAAAACAGTTGCTCTGGAATTAGATTCCATACAACTCGCAATGCCGCTGCACCATTTGTTCCAGGCGAAAGTGCTCAGCGACACGTCGTCGGGCCGCAGCGCTTAGTCGTGTGGCTAAGTCCGGGTCAGTGAGAATCCGATCTGTAAGTCGAGCGCGCGCCGCACGGCCGGCGCGTGTGCCGAGTGGAATCAGATAGCCGGTTTTGTTTTCGACCACGAGCTCGCGGTTGAACGGCGTGTCGCTGGCCACCACCGGAACGCCGGCGGCCATCGCCTCCAGTATGGAACCGGCGAGGCTCACGTTCTCGCGCGCGTTCCACAACACGTCCAAATGTGGCATGATTTGCCACGTATCGCTGCGATCGCCGAGGAATTGAATGTGCTGGAGGTCACTTGCAAGCCGAGCATATTCTCGGAGCTGCGCCCGCAGCGGGCCGTCGCCGATGATGAGGACTCGCAAATTGCCGTGCAGGACACGCAGCAAATCGGCGGCCCAAATGAGGTCATTCACCCGGTTTTCCGGCGCGAGAGTGCCGACAACACCGATCAACCGCGCGTCGCGCGGCAATTTCAATTCATCGAGCAGTTCTGTGCGCGACCGGTCGCTCGCAGGCGCCTCCGGCATCCCGGGAGCGATTACGAGTAGTTTGTCGGCCGGCAATCCGTGCTGCGTGTACCACTCACGCACACACGAACTACTGACGATCAACCGATCTGTCATCGGCGCCAGACGTCGTTCAATAAACCACGCCAGCTTTCCCGTGCAGCGAATCAGTCGATGATGACCGGCAATAAAATGGCGGACGCCCCCCATCCGTGCTGCGATCCGGCCGTGAATCCCAGCATCGAAATCCCAGGTGTGGACACAATCGGGTCGCAATTGAAACAGCAACCGTTCGAAGCGAAGAAACGCAATTGGATCGATCGGCCAACGGCGGCCGAGCTGCGTGACCGGAATGCCGGCGGCACAAAAATCGCCCACAGCGGTCCCACCGCTATCCAGCGACGCGACGTGAACATCGAAGCCGCGCACTGCCAAGCCTTGCGTCAGCAAAAGAAGTTGCTTGACCGTGCCGGTGTGGGGCAGCGAGCCGATGATGTGGAGGATGCGTCGCATCAGGGGAGGGTGAAGGATGCAGGATTCAGGATGCGGGGAAGCCAACGAGGATGGCGGTTACTGTATGCCGTGTTTCGCATGCTCATTCCTGGCATTCATTCGGGTGAGAGATCCTCCGGCTCGAGCGCTGCCACAAATGGCAGGTTGCGAAAGCGATCTTCGTAATCCAGGCCGTACCCGACGACGAATTCGTCGGGGATTTCGAACATCACAATGTCCGGAGTGATCGGGACTTCCGAGCGGCCGGTCTTGCGCATCAGCACGGCTGATCGGATCGACGTAGGCTCGTGCTGGAGAAGTTGCGCCAGAACTTCGACGAGCGTGTGACCGGTGTCAAAAATGTCGTCGATCACCAGCACGTCGCGACTCTTGAGATTCGGCGTCAAGGCGTCGGAAATCACCGGCGATTGGCGTAGCTCATCGGGCGTACGCAATCGGTTCGCCTGGATGAGCGCGACACGAAGCGGCATGTCAAGTTGCCGGATCAAATCGGCCAGGAAAACGAGACTGCCGGTGAGTATCGCCACGATCGTAATCGGGCGACTACCGTAG
>DASZZA010000976.1:0-6693 GCA_035545135.1 Lacipirellulaceae bacterium
TGGAACAGATCGATGTGGATTCGGTCGGCGATTTTCTCGAGGTAGCTAGTCTCCTGATCGAAACGAAGTCGCGAGCCGTCCTGCCAGGTGAGGAGGAGGTTGCCGATGAGCTCAAAGATCCGCAGCAAGAACTGGTGCGACAACTGCTTGAGTATAAACAGTACCGGGACGCCGCCAGCATCCTCGAAGAGCGAAGCCGCGAATGGCACGAACGGCTTCCACGCTTGGCAAGCGACCTCCCCGGACGGAGCTTATTGCCCGACGAGCAGCCAATCCACGAAGTGGAACTATGGGACCTAGTGAGCGCGTTCGGGCGCGTTCTCAAAGCGAAACACACGGTCCCTGGGCTGGAGAGCATCCGCTACGACGAAACGCCGATCCACGTCTACATGCAGCGAATCGACGAGCGACTTCGTCGCGATGGACGGGTCGCCTTCACGGACTTTTTCGACGAGGCTGTTCATAAATCGAAGCTCGTCGGAATGTTTCTCGCCGTACTGGAACTAGTGCGCCACCAGCATACCCGCGCTTCACAGTCCGAGCTTTTCGGCGAAATCTGGCTCGAGCCGGGCGACGCGTCGCTGCCCGGCGATTTGGCTGACGTGGGTGAGTATGAGCACGGTCAGAGAATCAACAGGGATAATAGATGAGGGAAAGCAGATGACAGATTATTGGACGGTTGGCAAAAAGCAATGAGTGACGCCCTTCATGCCATCCGCTATCATTCATCTTTCATCCTTCATCCCTCATCCTTCCTGCCGTTGCGTCTTCTCTCATCCGATGATTAACAATCTTCCGGTCAGAACGCTCAAGCACGGCGACTTGACGATTGAAGGTTATTCCCGTGCTGCGGTGCAAACGTACTGGCGGTTTCCCGAACTGAAGTTTGGATTCGACCTGGGCGCCCAGCCTTGGTCATTCATGGGTACCGAGACGTGGTTCGTTTCGCACGGTCACTTGGACCACATCGTGGCCCTGCCTGTGTACGTCGCCAGGCGGCGAATGATGAAGATGACGCCGCCGGTGATCTACATGCCGGCCGAAACAATTGAGCCGACACAGGAAATTCTCCGACAGTTCACTCGACTGGACCGCGGCAGGCTGCCCTGTGATCTCCGGGCAATGGCACCGGGCGATGAAGTCGAGTTATCGCGCGAATTAATCGTGTCTGCGACGAGCACCAAACACACCGTTCCCTCGCTTGGCTTTGTCGTGTGGGACCGTCGCCGAAAGCTGAAGCCTGAATTTCGAGACCTCAGCGGAGAAGAGATTCGCGATCTGCGGCTTGCCGGCACGGAAGTGGCCGCCGAGGTGCGCCGGCCGATCATCGCCTATCTTGGCGACAGCGCCCCAGGCGGACTCGATGCGAATCCGGCCATGTACGAAGCCAAGATTCTTATCTGCGAGCTGACGTTCGTCGCTCCCGACCATCGCAAGGACAAGATCCACAAATTCGGCCACATGCACTTAGACGACCTGGTCGAACGCCGCTACCGGTTCAAGAACGAGCTCGTGATCGCGGCCCATCTCAGCACGCGTTACCATTCCAAGACGGTTCGTGCGCTCGTCGGGAAAGCGTTTCCCGACATGCTGGATGGACGACTACATCTATGGCTTTAGAACGAGCTGAGGTGCCAGGTCTATCTCAATCGTAGGCCCCGCTTGCCGAGCGGGACCTCGCGAAATCGGCAATTCTCGGCAATTCGCTAAGGTCCCTTCCGGCAGAAGGGACCTACAGTAACTTTGAGACAAAGGCTAGCTCGCCAGACGAATTCACCTCTCGCGGCGCGCGAGGCTACAGAAGTCCACCTTGCACTTTGCGAACCCATTCCGGCGTTTCGGCGATGAAGTCTTCGATATGGCGGCGGCGAGTGAAGTAATAGAAGGCATTTCCGCCCTGAAAGAGAGCACTTAGTGCGATCACGCTGCCGTAAAGTGCGTAGGTGATCGAGGTGTATAAGCCTTGGAAGCCGCCCGCCGAGCCAAGGACGGAGTCCAAGTCGGCGTAGCCTTTCAGTTCGTTCGATACTGCGCCGGAGTCGGCGAGACCGCCATAGAGCGACCACAAGCAATATGCGGTGACCATTGCCAATAGGCCAAGCTGGTTCCAGCCTAGTAACGTCGAAGCCGCTGGATCAAACTTCAGCAATTGATTGCGGCCGCGAAATTCGTTGAACGCGACGATTGACAGCCCGGCTGTTATTATCAGGCTGCTGGGATCGTAGAGGACGAACGGCAGCGAACACGTAGCGATCAGGCCAGTAGTCCATCCGTTGAACGCGGCTACGCGCGCCGCTTTGCGGATCGATTTTGCTCGGTCGCGAGCGTGGGCAAGTTCGCGGAGATGTTCCGCGGCAAGAGGGCTGTCTCCAGGCGCGACATCAGCAGACGCGGAAGCCCACGTCGAGTCGGCCGCGAATCGATGCTTCGATGGCAAGACGTTCATGACCTGTTTCGACAATTCAAGCGGCGCCCTCACAAAGTTTAGATCATATGCGTAGTGAGGCAAATGCCGCGACAAATCGGCCGCTGTACATCGGTGGATTTAGCCCCGTCGGCCAAAGAGCCGGTCGCGCAGAAACCGGCTTTTCAGGCCGGCAATGCCGGAATTGGCCAGGATCCAGGTGCCGGCCAGTGTGCCCGCAAGTGGAAAGGGAATTCCGACAAGAATGCCGGCGAGCAGTGCCTTAATCAGCGCGACAGGCCGCGAATCGAGACCGTAGCGCGTTTGCAAATGGTATGTGCCGATACTGCCCGCGAGAAGACCGACAACACACGTAAACGGTATCGAAAGGCCGAAGCTGGCGGCGTCCTCAGAAAACAACAGCCAATCAAGACCCATGATCCAGAGGCCGGTCGCCGGCAGCATGAGTCGCCTGGGCAGTGGATCGAGCAGCCAATCGAACCAGCCGGAAACGCGATCCGGAACACTATTGTCGAGCCGCAATACTGCTTGGCGCGTGTCTTTACTCATCGTTATTGTACCTCGGCGAATTCTACGCACGACGCTGCAACAAGACCAAATTTGTTAGCGACGCGACTGTCGGCACCAGTTGTGATGCTTCTGCAGGCGAACGGCGGCAGCGGCACTACTTGGTTGCTAAATGGTCGACCGGCGGCGAATCGGAAGAAGGCGTTTTCAGCGGCGGCATGCCCAGTAGCTCGCGCGCCTGCGGACTAACCACTTCGCCCCGATACGCGGCGAGTGTCGCCCGGACGATTTCGTCCTGCAAGTTCAAATGTATCTCGCTGCCGCGAACGATCAGTTTCATAAAGTTCGTGAGATTCTTGGCCAGCATCTGACTTGCGTGCGTCGGCACTTCGCTTGGCAGATTCGTGGGGCCCAGAATCGTCACGCCGTTTCGAACAACCGCGTCATCGCCTTTCGTCAGTTCGCAATTTCCTCCGCGCTCCGCGGCCAGGTCAACGATGATCGATCCGGGCGCCATGCCTTCCACAGCCTCCGCGGTGATAAGCCGAGGTGACGGCTTGCCGGGAATCATTGCCGTAGTGATGCACACGTCGCTCGCGGCCACCGTTCTAGCCATGAGCTCCCGCTGCTTCTGATAAAACTCCTCGCCGAGCTGTTTCGCATAACCGCCGGCACCCTCGGCTTCGGCCGTCTCCAGCGGCATCTCAACGAACGTCGCCCCGAGGCTTTCCACCTGCTCCTTCACCGCGGGACGGACGTCATAGGCATGCACCACCGCCCCCAACCGCCGCGCGGTAGCAATCGCCTGCAATCCCGCTACGCCAGCACCGATGACGAACACCTTGGCCGGTGTAAGGGTGCCAGCGGCCGTCATTAGCAACGGAAACATCTTCGGCAGCCGCGCGGCAGCGAGCAGCACGGCTTTGTAACCCGCGATCGTCGCCATCGACGACAATACGTCCATGCTTTGCGCGCGGGTGATCCTTGGAATCAATTCCATGGCAAAAAGCGTGACGCCCCGCTCGGCAAGTTGCCGAACAGCCTCCGGATTGCCGAGCGGATCGCATGGCGCGACGATCACCAATCCTTCGCGCATAAACTCCAAATCGGCAGCACCGTTATTTACGTTTGCACCCAACCCGCGAACCTGCAGGAGCACGTCGGCCGCGCGAATCATTTCGCCGCGATCCGAAACGACTTCGGCGCCGACATCGGCGTACGCGTCGCCGCTGAATTCAGCGGCCAAACCGGCTTTGGCCTCAATCTGCACGCGCAAGCCGCTCTTTATGAGCTGCGCCACGATGGAAGGGACGAGTGCCACGCGGCGCTCACCCGGATAAGTCTCTTTCGGAACGGCAACAATCATGGCGCAATTTGAACGTAGTAAAACTTGGTGTGGGTAGGCCGCCTATCCTACGGTCTGATCGCTTCAGCGACCAGTAGACAGCCATGAGAAAAACGACGCACAGCAGACTATTCCAACGGAATCAGCCGCTGCGCAAACACGGCTTGCAACGCGCTGCCCGTGTATCCGGCCACTTGCTCGCTCGGCCTCTCAACGATCCAGCCAGCAACCGCAACCGGTCGTGAGGAGCCCCCGATTTCTCGTCCGACCGCCAAGGGCACTAGCACGGTGAGCGACTCGCCGCCGCCCAGCTCGACGCTGTATTCGGCGACGCTGCCTTTGTTCGCTTGGCGAGTGACGGTGCCGGCGAAGAACACGCCGTTCTGTGGGCGAGGCGAGTGACTCAACCACTTCGGTGTGATTTGAGCTACCTCTTCGCGAGTGTGACTGTTCGACAACGCACGGCGAAAGAACTCATTGGCCTGCTGCTGAGCCTGCATCACTTCTGGCGACGCAGCGGGCGCGGTGAAAGTCGCCTTTTGGGCCATGTCGGCGATCGTCATGTAGCTCGTTCCCTTCGCGTGCGCGACCTGTTTCCCATCGGCCAGATTCCCCGCGACGAGTGCGGGCAAGGCGTGGTCGGCCGCCTTCAATGCCGCCGTCAACTCGTTGGCTGTAAACGACGGCGCGTGTGCAATTTGAACTACATCCGGCGTCCTTCTTGTTTCGGTCAACGGCGTTGCGGGCGGCGTGACGAACTTGGCCGGCTCGTGTGGCGAGGCGTCATTCTTCGTTGCGGGTATCGCGTAGCGACCATCGGATACCTCGTCTGTCGTTGGCTTCAGCGACTCGGCCGACTCTGTGAACGCCGCTTGTTTCTCAGACGCATTTTTCTTGGGCGCAGTGCTGCCGGTCGTTGGCTGCGGCTCGGTAGATTTCGCCGACGCGGCGAGGTCTGTGATCATGTTGGTCGACCGGGCGGTAGGCGTCGCCGGATTTTCGTCCGTGCTAAAAGACGCCGGTAAGATTGCCTTTGGCAAATACCTGGCGGCGTCCAAAAAATCGATCTCTGTCCCGCGGTGCAGCAGGGTGCCCAACCATAAGAGCGCGTAATAGCCCAACCCCAGCCCGAAGAAGCCACCACATATAGTGAGAAGCATCGTTCGAGCCAGCGACCGCTTCGAACGCGGGCTATCTGTCTTAATTGGCACGGAAAGCGGGACATCGGGCCAATTTTCGGTTGTTTGAACTGGCTCTTCATCCGAAGCGGCTGGCGTCTCGTGACTCACTTGCTCGAACGACTCGATCGGATGATTCTCCAAGTCGGCCAACAGCCGTTCCATGTGTTGCGAGTCGTCCCACGCCGCAGCTTCGGTCGGCGTTTCTAGCGGCGCTTCCAGGTCGAAGTTAGTGTCGAGCGACTCAATACCTGCGTTCTCGACAACCGATTCTGTCGCAAGACCTTCAACCGCAGAAGCGCGTGGCTGCGGCTCATAAGCGGCCTGTTCGCTTTGCTCTGTCGGAGCGCTAATCGGTTGCGGGAGATCACTCAATGTTTTCGCCGAGCGAAACCAGGCGTCGATCCGCTGTGCGGCAATTTCGGTCAAATCAGAACCAATGACGTCGGGCGTACCGCGTTCGTCAGCGAACTCCGCTATTGGCGCGGTAGAACGATCTGAAGTCGATTCGTTCGTGGTATGTCCCGCCGGCGCTGGCGGACCGCTGGTCGGCATCACAGCGGGCGGATTTTCCGGCACAGTTGGTGCCGATGGTGCAACTGAACCAGCCGATTCCGAGTCGACCAATAGCAGCGCCGGCAATTCTCGCGATTGGGCACTCTTGAGCTCGAAAAACGCGTTGCACTCCGGACAAGTTGCCCACGCGTCGGCGTTGGCACCCTCTGGAACGAGCAATTCGTGCTCACATTGCGGACAGCTTGCCACTCGGGGCATGGACGAGGTTCTCCGTTGGGCGGTCGGGCATTCGGGCGCGTCGCGGCAGGCCGCCTTCATTCGTTAGTTCTGGCGTCAAGACAGTGTACCATTGGCAGGCGAAGTGAAACATCCGGATAGAAGCGGTCGCTTCGTGTCGGCTTGTTGCAGTGTAGCCGGTTGTTCGCTTAACCGGCACAATCGGTAAAGTCGCAACGGCGGCGCCCGATCGCGGTGTCGCCGCGAATATCCCATGAACTGACCGCGAAAACGTTTTGGGTCGTGTCGAAGCTCGCCCTTCAGTTGAGTACGACCTCCGGACTACGGTAGATCGTACAACGGCCCGAATTTGGCGTGTAGATGCCGCATCAGCGCGTTGTGCGATAGCAACGCGCCCGTAACGCGGCGTGCCAACTCGGCGGCCGCATAGCGCCGCCCCTGTGAATGGATGTTCGCGCGCAGCCAGTCGCGCAGCGGCAGAAATT